>JANQEH010000209.1 GCA_028278455.1 bacterium | reverse complement strand
TTTTTTTCGATCTCCTGCTCAGCATCCTTCATCTTCTGTTCAAGTTCTTCATTCACTCCAACTGTTACCTCAGTCCTTACTTCCTGATAATTTCCAAGTTCCTTCACGTATACACCCTTAATAGAAGAAGTATATCCGCCAACAATCGAGCCTTTTCTTCCTGTTACCTCTATCTTCCCCTCACTCTGAACATTACTATGGAGGACATTTTCACCTACTATAATGTCACCTTTAGCCTTGACATTCTGATTCTGAATAAATTTTGTAATAATATTTCCACCTGCTTCGATCATCCCTTTATTCTTTCCGAGAAATCCGTTTTTGATAAATATATCCCCGCCTGCTTTCACGGTAGCATCTTCAACTATTCCATTAATCTCACAATCGCCCTGGACATTCACCTCAAAACCGGACCTGACACTGCCCTTAATAATAATCGAACCCACATATTCTATATTCCCAGTATTGTAATCAACATCCTTTCCAACCTCAAATACCGATTCAACCTGAATGATTCCCTTCAAAAGAGATACATTCCCTTCTTTCGATGCGATGAGAATATTTGAATTATCTGGGGAAATTTCTGTATTCGGTCCCGACGGCATCCTGATAACTTTTCCTACTTTAGGCAGCATCTTCTTACCGAATACATCCTTACCTTCCTTTCCGGGAACGGGAGGAGTTACTTCAGCAAGTTTTTCCCCTTTCTTAACATTCTGAAGGAGATTAATGTTTTTATAATCCACATTGCCTTTTTCATCTTCCTGCGGTGCCAGCTTCATATCTGTCTCAAAGAAGAAGACTATCTTTCCGTCTTTCCCATCAACCGGAGGATTCCCATTTGCTACAATGATCTCCTGTTCAAAAGTCTTATTATTAAAGACTGCCTTAAGAACTACATCATCGATTCCGAAGATAACCCCTGCCTGTTTAAGTTGGTTTTTTGCCAATTCGATGTCGGGCTCTTTACCCTCGCCTTCACAGGGTAGTACAGTAATAGCACCTGCGAGTCCGTTATTAAGAATACGCACGTTTACTCTACCATCATTTGAACCTGCAGTCGACATAGCTTACCCTTAGAAATTGTATTCGTTATAATGAATTTTTCAGCAATAATTCAATTAATTTACAATAATTTAGAGGCAGTGTCAAGAGGATTAATATTGGATACAGGAAGAACTGTCGTTAGATCAGTAAAGCAAATTATTCTTTGATGTCGATAAATCCTTTTTGAGCAGTTGACGAATTGAGATACCCTGACTGCATTTTCTTCCCTCTATAAAGCTCCTTCATCTCTGAAAGAATCTCATCACGCAATTTACGTATTAATTTATCAACATCAGAATCTATAGACTGTATTTTATTGAATATTTCAAGACGTTTTTTGCCATAGTCTTCAATAAGTTTTCTATCAAATCCAACTGGAGAATTTTCCAGGAATTCCGTCAGGCTGGTTTCACAATCGTTAAGATTCTGTATTTCTTCTCCCCTCAAATTAAAAAGCGACTCAATATCTGACAGTTCATCCCCTTTTGCCGCAGTATCAATAACAGCGGTTATCCTGTAGACCTCTTCAAGAAGTCTTACACATTTATCTATTAATTTCCTTATTATTTCTGAATCATTTCCCTTGAGTTTTCCGGTACCGGTCTTTTCAGGCATATTCATCCGATATTAAATATAGTCCTTATCAAGCAGTTTATTGGCAATATTTGAAAGTCTGTCCGGATCAAGCTTATACTGATCTCTTATAATATTCGAAATTCTGTCAACTTCTTCTTCTCTGATATCGGGCAGATTTTTGATATAATTCTTTGCTTTCTCAAAGATCTGCTGAATGGACTGACGCTCTCTTGCTTCCGAAGAGATTTGTACGTTATCAGCTTTCTTTACGGGCTCTGCCTCTTTTTTCCGCTTAACAGGTTCAATATTATCCCTGTTCGGGAAGATTCCATCAATTCGGTTAATAACCATCAGATTTTCTAATTTAGCTTTCTTTAAATTTTCTTATCAACCAATCTTCCGATGATATCCGTCAGTTTAGCCGCCAGGCTTAATAATTCTTCCGGTGGTATTTCCCGGATTATCTCTTCAGTATCTCTATCAAAAATTTTCACTACAGTTGTACCTGTATCCTTATCAACAGAAAAAGAGATCGACGCATTGAAGATCCTGAAATCTTCATTCAACTCTTCGGCGATCTTTTCCAGAACATCAGTATCAATAGGTTTAGGTTCAGGTATAGGCTGTTCTTTCGCGACGGGCTGCTGTATTACCGCATCCGGTGCCTCAGGAGCACTCTGTACCGGAGTGCTGGAAACTGGCTGAACTGCGGTTGGATTAACTGTTAATCCATCTGCAACCATTCCTTGTTCCTCATTTATTTTTGTGCTTAAATTCTATTCTTCTTCTTAATACTTAAACTAATTCATTCTAAAAATAAGTTCCCGATTGTTGACCAAAACTATAACCGTAAAAAGTGCTTTGGAACTTCTGCATATATGTCTGCTGAGTATTCAGATTGCTCAAAACCCTTTGAAGATCCGTAAATTGTCTCCGCAATGATGATTCTCTTCTGTCTATTCTCTCAGTCAGACGTTTTGCCCTGAGATCAATATTACTGATCTTCGTACGCAAACTTGACTGAGTATCCGAGATCACTCCTCCTACATTAGTATACCTTGTGATCTCTTCCTCTATTCTAGCTGCTATCCCGTTATCATCAGTGAATAGCTCCTGGATTTCAGAGGAATTATCGGCAATTGCAGAATCGAGCTTATCTTCATCAGCCACCCTGAGTGTACCGTCTCTCTGGATATCAATTCCGATCGAACCCAGGCTGCTGTATTCCTTATCTTCAAAACCTGCTACTGTCCCTGTTGCTACCTCACGCAGTCTGAATCTAAGCTGCTGCACTGAATAATTCCCTGCAAGTACTCCTCTTTCATTTGAGGAAGTATCGATCGAAGTCTTGGCGCTGATATAGTTCACGGTCGTATTATAATCATTAATAAAATCCTGGATCTCCTCTTTCAGAAAATCGCTGTCACCTGAGATCGTAATTGTCTCAGCCTGATCATCTTCAGACTGAGCTTTTAATAAATTCAGGGTAACGCCTTTTATCACATTATTAACAGTATTACTGTCCTGAGTGATCTCAATCCCGTTAACCGTGAAATAAGAATCAAGCTGCTCAATATCGTCGTATATGTATCCGCCGTTGTAATTCGTCGAAGCCACCCTTTCACCTTTAGAATCCACAAGGCCTAACTTGTCAAGCAGCGAATCATTACCTACATCTTCAAACTGAACCGCATTAGTCGATCCGGTTTCCTTTGAAGTAACAACAAGTCTTGATGAATATTTATCAACGCTTATAACTGAAGCGGTGATTTCCAACCCTGAATTATTCAGTTTGGATGCGATACGGTTCAACACATCGCTATTCGATTCTTTCCAGTCGCTGAAACCAATGTCGATCTCCTTCTCGTTTTCTCCAATTTTCACCTTGAAAGTCTGAGTTTTTTTGTAAAAACGGATCGCAGTGGTTGATAGCTTGTCCAGCAGCCTGTCAGATAGAATTGTGTCTCTCTGGGCAATGCGTGAAACAGAGATAGTATGGACACCAATTTCGGCATTGCTGTCCGCATCCGCAGTGACAATTGATTCATTGCTCGATACAGCCTTGGTCGATCCACTGAGAAAATCCGATTCAAAAGTAGTGAATCCGCTCACTCTTTCTTTCAGAGACAGCAGCTGCGATTTAAGATCATTAAACACAGTTGCCCTTTTCTGAAGTGTGGACTTTTCCTGTTCAAGGGTATCAAGCGGCTTTCGTTCGACCGTAAGGTAATTATTCAGGAACGAATCTATGTTGCTCAAAGAACTGAGCCCGCTGATAGTTGCCATTTTTTAACCCACAATAGATACAACAAACAAATTTATGTTTTAATACTTAACTCCTTTTTAACATTAGGTCTTCGTTTCTCCATAGTTGCCGCCCAGGAATCTCTTAAACCCTCAAGTATCACAATAGCTTCATCAAACTTGTTCTGCTTTATATTATCAAGACAATACTGGTATAACCTGAACAATCCGAGAGAAACTTCCTGATAATCAAAGTTAAGGGCAGATATCAACTCTACAAGTCCCTTTGTAGATTTTTCAAGGTCTCTCTTCTTGCAGTTCAGAATAATGAAATCATAGACTTTTATGAGCAAAGGGATCGGATCCATACTCATTATCTGACTACTCTGGTATGATTTCAGCTTCCTCCCATTCATCAAAGCGGTATTCATATTATGCAATTTTCAGTTCCTCGATATCAAGTTTACCATCTGAATGTTTTTGGGTACACCAATACCTATCTACATAGTTATCGACATGATTTCTTAAAACTTTATTATTTTGAGATTAAATTTTGAAATGTTTTAGATTTTTTTTCAGTATATCTAATTTTAGCGAAAATATCACTTATCTTGGCCGTTTTGGACTGTATATTCTGATGTTTTGAGTGTGCTTACTATTTATCCCCGGACTCACCAAGAATATTGTCAATATTTGCAAGAGCGTCTCTTACCTGAGGTGTGGATTTCTGTTTTTCTATATCTTTTTCCAGAGCAAGCTTATAGTTTTCTACAGCATTTTTATATTCATCTTTTTCTGATCCGAATGTTCCATACTGTTCAAGATTCAGATAACCATACTTGATTGCGTTCTCAAAAGCCGATGCTGCTTCCGGAAATTTGCCTTCATTCATAAATATTTTCCCCAGGCTGTTATGAGCAGTCCAGTACATATTATTGCTGTTTAGAGCTTTTCTGTATCTCTTTTTCGCCTTTTCCAAATCTCCCGTATCCCTAGAGATCTCACCGAGTATGTAATATGCCTCATAATCACTACCAAGTTTGTTAATTATTAACATATTGTAATCTTCGTTGTCAATGACATCCTTTCGAATGGACAGAAATTTGTTAAAGTTTTCTTCCGCTTTTTCATACTCTTTCTGGTAAAAATAGCTGTAACCAAGACACAGCATCGGATCCAGATAATCTTCTTTATATGCCAGAGCCTTAAGGCAGACTTCTTCACATTTATCATACTTCCTGTTTTTCAGGTATATTACTGCAAGCTGATAATATGACATCAGAAGCAAGTGGTCCTGGGTACCCGGATCATCTTCAAGAAGTTCCACGCTTCTTAGAGCAAACTCCAGAGCTTCATCTTTAAAGTTTCTGCTAAGATACATCTGCGCAGTATTGAATGTAACAAAAGCGTTATCGGGATCTTCCTCATTTTGATTGAGCAGGAGTTTGATCGACCTGTCGAATTTCTTCTGCATTTTCTCTTTTGAAAGATCATATCCCAGGTGATAGATTCTTACATCTGTCATTGCAGTTTTCCCGGCCGTATTCAATACATTATGCACTATTCCAAAGTAATAATGCTCCGGCTTCTTTCTGAACATTCTGACAGAATAGCATTTCCCAAATCCCGCTGAGCCCAAATGCCCGGGAAGAGTTGAATAGACCGCGAAATAATATGCTTCATATTGAAGTTCCCATTTCATTGCCCTTATCCTTGTTACATCCTCTCTTTCCAGTCTCTCATCTGCATCGATGATCAGCACCCAATCTCCTGTCGTTTTACCGATAGAATAATTCCTTGCCTCGCTAAAATCGTTCTGCCATTCATGATGATACAAATCAATATTGTAACTCTTTGCTATTTCAACAGTCCTGTCAGTCGAACCAGTATCCACGATAACGATCTCATCGACCGCATCCCGGAACGATTCTATACATTCCGCAAGCATATCTTCTTCATTTTTAACTATCATTGCCGCAGATATCTTAGGTTCTTTTTTTCCGTAATATTTAGAGCTTCGCAGATCCTGGAGCAGTTCCAGGCCTGTCTGGTCGTTTGGAAACAACGCCAGGTGGTTTTCAATGGCATTAACGGCGTCATCTATTTTATAGAGTTTTCTGTATAGGATCGAAAGTTCCCTGTATGCCTCGGCAAAACCTGAATTGAGAGCATTCACATAGTTAATTTCAGCCTCGCTGAAATACATATTCTCCTCATATATAACACCCAGAGTATGGTAAAGGTCTTTCTTTTCTTCGCACTTCTCTATACCTGTCAGAAGTATATCTTCGGCATCTTTTACTTCACCCAGACCATGGTAGGCTATCCCGAGGTTTATATATAGATTTGGGTAATCACTCTTCAAAACAATACCCTTTTTAAGTGATTCTACTGCCTCAATATTCTGACCATTCTCGATCTGAACTTTTGCAAGATTGTTAATCATTACATGCGCGTTTTGCATCGCAACAGTTATACAGGCGGGAGGATTTTCAGGATCGGGGATAGCGTCAAGAAACTTTTCCCCATATTCGAGAATTTTTTCTGCATCTTTTTCAGGATAAACGAGGCTGAATAGAAGATATGATGAATCAACTACACCAAGACCGCTTTTCAGAAGCGAATTCAATACTTTCTTTGCCTCCTCTGTTTGCCCATCCATAATCAGTCCGAATCCAAAAATAACAGAAATCCTGATAAAATTTTCGACTCCAAGTTCTTCAGCCGATTTCATAAGCAGATCCCGACATTTTATGATCAGGCTTTTATAGTCTTCAATGGTAAGATAGCGGTCAATATCTTCAAACGATCTTTCTATGGTTTCTGGCATATTGCTGTCCTATAAGTAAAAGTAGTTTTATATATTTATCGAGAAGCTCATCAATTTGCTTTAATTGTATCTCCAAAGAATATTTATCCTTCAATATACTTAAAGAATTATTGATGATAACGCAAAATGAATTTTGGCTATAGCCCCAGGTCTTTTTTTAACTTTGTGATCTTTTCCCAGACTTCTTCCTTTACCTCAGGATTTACTGCCACCAGTTTTTCCATGGCATTTAACTGAGTCACCCGATTTCCGAGCTTATTTGCGACCTTCGTGAGCAGTACAAGAGCTTCAGGCCGTTCTATCATATCCAGATCGTCTCCAGATAGATATTCCCATGCTTTTGCAGCATCGTTTTTTTGCAGATAGAATGCGGCAATTGCTTCCCGATATGCGATATTCTCAGGATCAATACTGCTTGCTTCGAGCAGAAATGCAAGGGCCTCGTCTGGAAGTCCAAGCTCGAAACATGCTTTAGCCATGGAGAAATATGCTTCATCATCCTTTCTGTCAAGTTTCACACATTCTCTGAACTGGGCTAAAGCTTCCCTGTATAGTTTTCTTTCATGCAGGATTCTTCCCTTCAGAAACCTTGCGCTAATCATTTCAGGAGACATTTCGAGCGCTGATTCAAGTCTTTTCAACGCTTCATCATCATTACCCTGATTGAAATAGTACAAGCCAAGCTGGTACAGGCCGTATGGGAATGCCGGCCCGGTCTCGAGGATCTCTAAAAGAAGTTCTCCTGCCTTTTCTATCTCCCCGCTCTGCAGGTGTTTCTCAGCCTTCAGCTGCAATTTCTGTAATCTTTCGTCAGATGTCATTTCAAAATAATCAGTTTTTTAATATACTAGAGTTTTGAAAATCAGGCATGAGAATATTAGAAATATATTAAAAAAATGTCAACTCTTATTTAATACAATTTTAAAAGGACAGAAAATGTGATTCACGGATTGAAAAAATATTTTGACTGAATTGAAAATTAATTATTAGTATGTCAATAACAGCAAATTATGCTCTACTGCAGACATATATCATTTGGGGGCTGTCTGCCGTAAAAGGTGACCTGTCATAGTTGCCATAGAATGCCTTTATTCTAAATCCGTTCTTCTCCAAGAGATACTGCAGCTCATAGCGGAACATCAGGCTCATCTTCAGGTTCTGTGTTTTCCGGGAAAGGTTTCCTGAGCTGTCATATTCTTCATACAAAAAATCTATATCAATTGTCTGGTTTCCCATATCGCGTTTTGCATACTCCCACTGTACCACGACCTTTTTGCTCATTGGATTATAGAAATGCTTCAGGAAATTCATCTTAGGTTCTTTAGCTGCGCATAACTCAAAATTCGGTGAGAATACATCGACAATGAAAACACCATCATCTGCAAGATGGTTTCTACAATTCTCGAGACATGTCTCCAGATCCTTCCTGTCAGTCATCAGAAGAAAGGAATTGAAAGGGATTATTATCATTCCAAACTGGCCATCATACCCGAAATCAACCATATCCTGACGGCTGTATTGCACCAACTCTCTTACCTTGGGTTCCTCCCTTTCAAGGTTCATGTCAAACAGCTTTAGCATTTCAATGGAATTATCGAATCCCCAGATCTCGTACCCTTCTCTGGCAAAGGGAATCATAATCCTTCCCGAACCGCATGCCAGCTCAAGTATGGGCCCATCAACTTTTTTGGCTTCTTCAAGAAGGAAAGGAATATCCTCTTTCAGCTCTTCCCACTCTATGTCGTAATATGATGCAAGGCCGTCATAGTCTGTCATGTTTATTACCCCGGAATGATATTCACAAAAAAACCAGCTATTCCGAATGAACGCTGGTTGTATTTGCACTCAATTTAGAGAAATTAAAATATTTTGTCAAGTCTTTTCAGGGAGAGTTCTTCTTAATATTATAATGAATTAAGTGTAATAATTGATAATTATAATAGATTTCTATAAATTGTCCTTTCTTGAATTATAAAACCGGCAGCATGACTTTCTGCGCTTTTCCGCTGCGTTTCTTCGGGATACCTGAATCATACAATGAACCTATTAATTCGCTGTTCAGCTTTAACGCCTTTTTAAGGTTTGCCCGTGATTTACTGTCATCGCCCATTAGATCATAGACAACACCCATATTATTATGACATTCTGCATGCTCGGGTTCTATTTTCAAGCATTTTTTATACTCCTCCAGCGCATTACTGTATTCTTTAAGCTTCAGATAGCAGTTTCCGCTGTAGAACCATGCCTTATAATTTTCCGGCCTTAACCTTCCTGCTTTGTTAAAGTGAAGTGCAGCTTCGGAAACCCTATCCATCCGGTACATCAGCATTCCAAGGGAATACCGGAAGTCCGCCTCTTTTTCATAAAGGAATGACAATCCTGCGGCAATATCCCCAAGATCGCAATTCTTCAATACCTCCTTTTCCTCATTTGAATAATTAAATCTCCCTTCGCCACTTTTAAAAGGATATTTTTCGGGTCTGAACCTTAGTAGAGGCAGATCTATATATTCAACCCTCGATAATTTGCCGATCCTTAAATATAGATCAAAGTCTTCAGCGCAATTAACTTTTTCGTTAAATCCGCCGACCCTTTTGAATATCTCTCTTTTGATCAAGGTTGTTGAGATAGTATTTATTCGGTTTTGCTCAAACATGCTGCCGAGAAACCTGTTCTCAGCAAATTCTGGAAACTTGCTGACACCGTTAAGGAATGCACCTTCGTTATCAATATACGTAGTGCTGCAGAATACCATACCGGTTCTGGGTTTGTCTTCAAACTTTTTGACACTTAATTCGAATCTCATTTTACCATTAACATCATCAACATTATAAAAGGAAAGAAATTCTCCCGAACTCTTTTTAAATCCAAAATTCTTAATTGCGGCATTGTTTTTAAGGCTTTTTTTGTATACGATAAGATCAGAACTGAATTCTTCGATCTCCTCCTCGAGATTATTGACAATACCATCCTGGATCAGGATCACTTCCAGATTTCTGTAAGTGCTTTTGAATATGGAACTTAAACCTTCGTTGATGAACTTATTGGTATTTCGGACAGGAATAATAACACTGATTTTTTCCACAATAACTGTTCCTTGTTATTTGGATGCCGTGGTTAGTAGAATACCGAAACTTCCTTTTTTCTTATGCTTTATTCTCGGCAATAATTGAATGAAAGTTTATTTTATCGGTAATAAAAATACTGAAGAGGTAATATTACTTGTAATAACACTTTATATCGATTTCAAGAACATTTTTTAAAATAATTTTTGGTATTTAATTCTTTTATAACTTATATTATTCTTTTTCTTATCTTCCATAAACAGGGATATTTATGGCGGGGATAATCGACATATTCTCCACAAAAACAGATACTATCGAGATCGAGGGTGTAACGAATCTGATCTCTTTCTGCAGATACAAACCTTTGAAACTCGAAGAATTTGTTCATGGACTTGAACTTTCCGAAGACCTTCATTCGGATGAGGGTGTTACCCTTTATACTAAGGGAACGAAGATAGCCCCAAAACACATAAAGAGACTGATAGACCTGGTCAAAACATATCCGAAAATGGAGTCCGTAGTATTTAAGATCAAACGTACAAAAGTTCTTCTGGATATGTTCAGGAAAGAACTTACAGGCACATTTAAGAAAATTTTCAAATCAAAGTCACGGTTCGAAAAATTTAAAGTTCTAATGGACCATATTTCAACAGGATTTTTCAGTATTCTTGATGATATAATGAAAGATGAAAAAATCCTTCTAACTCTATATAAGATGAAATTCATAACAGATTCTTCCACTTTCAAGAATTCCCGTGTTTTCCTTAACCACACATACTGTGTTGCAATCTATACATACGCTATAATGAAAACCAGAGAATTCAGAAAGAATTTCGAATTTAGTGAAGAAGATATTCACAAAACCCTTCTGACAGCATTTCTCCATAATTATGCTGCAATAATAAATATGGAAAAGATATTAACCAAAAGCATGGAGAGCATTTCTGAAAAGTATTTAGCTGAGAGCAGAGAAAGTGATTATATTGTAATTGACCTGGGCCTTGACAGAGATATTCAGGATGCTATCCGCAATGTAAACGATTATTTTCATGGTAGAGACAGATTTATATCGGGAGAAGACCGTAAAGAAGAGATGTATGCGAATATAGTCCTTGTTGCAGTATTGTTCAATCAACACGATTTCGGTCTGTTTGTTGATAAGTATGAAATATCAAAGAACCTTGACCAGCTCAACGTAATGGCAATGAACGAAAAACTTAACAAAAAGACCGTTCAGTCAATTACTATAGCATTTAAATTCAACGAACTTTTTGATTTTTATACAGAAATGGAAAACCTGCATAATATGTGCGAATGGAAATATGGCCGGGCTTATCCGATGACGGGATTCAAAAGCCCTACTCTTTTTGTCTGTAAAGAAGATAAAAAGGACTGCCAGCATTATGAAAGCTCGTTGAAGGCAGTCGCAATTATCAAGAAAACAGGAGACCTGGATGAAGGGAAGTATGCCAGATGCACACTTACAACTCCTAAATTACTTGAGTTTTATAAAGATCATTACACGGCAATTAAAAAGGAATACTCAGAGGATTCCTGATACTACTATGTCTATGCCTTGTGCCCTGCCCTCAGATTATACAAATAATATGCACTATCCAATAACAATCATACAGCAATAAACTGAATAGTAATAAAAATTATTCTCATCATTATTTTATCCTTGACTTTTGTTAAAATTTGTAATAAAATTGGTACTCATTATTTTCTGGACTTCGGGAGTTTTTTGCTCGCGGATTGTAATAAATTTCGATGAAGTTCTTACCAGACTTATACTAAAATACTCAGTAAGTTTTAACGACAATATTTGAATGTTTGGAGCTGTTTTATGTCTTTGGATAATTTATTTTCTACAAAGGGTGATACAATTGATATCCAGGGTATTGAATCATTAAAGAAATTATGTAAATACCATCCTGTCAAAGCTAATATTTTCTTTGATGGCCTGGAACTTGCTGAAGACCTGTGCGGGGCTAAGGGTGTAACACTATATACTGCCGGTACCCCGATTTCCCGAGACAGAGTTACCAGGTTGATCAATCTCAGCGAATCCAATAAAGAATGGATATTGAAATTTAAAATAAAAAGAAGCGCCAGACTTCTGCTTAACTTCAAAGCCGATGTCGAGAATAAGCTGAAGAAATTGATAGAGCATCGATCAAATTTCAAGGTTTACAACAACCTTCTAGGCGCGATCAATGAAGAAATCGAGACTATCGTTGATGAACTGTTCGAGGATGAAGAGATACTTCTTTCTGTTTTCAAAATGAAGTTCACTGCAGATTCTTCAACAAATAAAAATGCAGCGATGTTCTTTAACCATACGATATCTGTTGCTCTTTTTTCCTTTGCAATAGCCAAAACGCCTGAATTCAATGAGGTAGCACAATTTACAAAGGATGATCAGATCAACCTTATTAAAGCTTCTTTCTTCCATAATATGGGAGCTGTAACTAATGTCGACTCGATATTAGCTGTAGAGGAAAGTCAGAGAGCCGCAAAATATTATGAATTTAATAGGCAAAGCGGGATGATGCTTACTGAGTTGAAGTTGGATTTTGACATCATGGATGCCATACGATATGTCAGTGAGTATTATGATGACAGAATGGATTTCGTAAAGAGAGAAGACAACAAAGGCTGCTGGATAGCAAACATTATTCTTGTCGCTGATAAATATGCCAAAGATGAGAGCGGGCTTTTCGGTGTTCATAGTAAACCTTCAAGAATTGTAGACCAGTTAAACGTCCAGGCGATGAATGAGAAGCTAAATAGCACAGTAGTAAAAGCTTTAACACTTGGACTAAATCTAAAAGATGTTTTTGATTTCTACCAGGAGATCGACAGATTAACAAATCTCTGCGATTATAATGGCGGTAAGCATGCAATAGCATATCCCATGACAGGTTTTAAAAGCCCGACACTTTTTGTTTGTAAATCAGATAAGGAAAACTGTGAACATTATGAGAAATCATTGAAAGCTGTCACACTTGTTAAGTCAGTTAATAATCTTGATGCGGGAAAATACGCAAGATGCATGCTCACGTCACCCAAGCTGCAGGAATTTTATAGTGAGCACTATGATGATATTAAGCAAGATATGAAACAGTCGCCTAAAAAAGAATGAAAGTATTATATAATGAATAATCAAATCTTAAGTTAATTCCTTAGGAGGGAATTCTCAATGAAGACTATTTTAATTGTCGATGACGACGATTCCGTACAAGAGACTCTTTCGGTTTATATTAAAAAATTCACAGATTATAAACCTGTCTGTGTTGAAGATGGTGAGGAAGCGATTGACATGATCCAGAATGAAAAACCGGACCTTATTCTGTTGGATATCTTTTTACCTGTTATCGGGGGGATAGCGTTATTTCAGGATTTAAAGAAAAATACCCAGACAAAGGATATACCGGTTATTTTTATTACTGGAGGACTTGTTGATGAAGTATTTAAGAAAGAGGGACTCGATATGGGTGCTGTGGATTATGTCACAAAACCGTTTGACC
>JANQEH010000132.1 GCA_028278455.1 bacterium | reverse complement strand
AGAGAACGACGCGGCTCCTGGGATGAAGAAATAGAAATTACTATTACCTCTAGATCCGACAGGCTGTCTATTGTTACACGATTTCCGGATAGAGAAAGGTTTAACTGGAGTGAAGGCAGGAGGTCGGAAGCTCATTACCGGATAAGAGTACCGAAAAACGTGGATATATATGCTGAATCACATAATGGAGAAGTAAAAGTGAATTCTATTGACGGTGAACTTGAAGTCGATACTCACAATGGATCAATTGACATCAAAGATATAAACGGCGATACGAGAATTGAATCGCACAATGGTGATATTGAACTGATCAATATAAAGGGTGAAGTGAGGTCAAATACACATAACGGGAATGTATGGATCAGTAATGCTGACGGTGAAGAAGTAATGGCCAAGACTCACAACGGACGTATATCAGGTGATTTCAATGTAGTTCCTAACGGCAGATACGAGTTTGAAGCTTATAACGGCAGTATTAAGATCGATATCCCCGAAGACAGCATAGCAGATGTAGAAGTCTATGCAAGGATGAGAAATTTCAGATCTGATTTCGATATTGAGGAAAGGTCCAGTAGAAGAAGCAGAGATGGAAGGTTTTACCGGATCGTTGATGACAATAAAAGGACAAGGTTTTACGGAAAGATTAATGGCGGCGGTGCCTTATTAAAGATTTCCACAAATAACGGCAGAATCGATCTCAGAAAGAAATAAAAGCATATAAAATATTGAATTTATTTCAGGTAATTTTAAACCATTATAATATTGTCTCGTCTAAAATAATATATTTCATCTATTCCTAATTTAGGGGATTCATCATGAAAAGTATTAAACACAGAAATTTCTTTCGTGTATTATTTACCTTGACTCTTGCAACAATGTATGTAATATCTGCATCTATATGTCTTGCACAGTCAGACAGAGAAAAGTTTGTACTGGATAATATTTTTACTAAAACCTATGATTTTAAGAGCGGCGGCACCGTGACTGTTGAGAATGCGCACGGCAATATCTCGATAGAAACTTGGGATCAAAACAAAGTTGAGGTTGAGGCTGATGAGTATAGAAGAGGATATTATGAGCTTGAAATAGAAATATCCTATAGCAACGACAGGATCAGGATCGAGACTATTGAGCCAAGAGAATACAGATGGTCGAATGACAGGAAATCGAGATGTCATTATACGATAAAAGTACCGAAGAAAACTGAAATATATGCAATTACATCTCACGGAAGGATCGAACTTGAAGGTGTTGAAGGCAAAGTAGAACTGGAAACATCCCACGGTAGGATCGAGGTCAGAGATGTAAAAGGATACCTTGATGTCTCTACTTCGCATGCATCTTTAGATATTGAAGGTGTTACCGGCAGGATCTATGCAAAAACCTCTCACAGTCCTATCTATATTTATAAATGTACCAGCGAAGAGATTGACGCAGAGACTTCACACAGCCAGATCAGGGCGGAGGTCGAAATAAATGAAAATGGAAGATATGATTTTGTAACCAGTCATGGAAGCATAGAATTAACGGTGCCGGAAGAAAGCAAAATGGATGTGGATATTTACACCAGCCCGAAAGATTTCAGGACGGATTTCGATATGGATAATTTCGATATTCCCAGAAGAAGAAGTTCTTCTCGGAGTTCAAGATACAGAGATTATTATAAAGATATAAGCAGATTCGACGGGATTATCAATGGCGGCGGAGCCAGGGTAAGGCTTAAAACAAGTCACGGAAGGATAAGCTTAAGGGCAAAATAATAATTTTAGGAAACTTTTCAGGAGGCAACATGTTCAGGCAAAATAAAGCAACTTCAAAAATTGTTGCAGCTTTTATCGTACTATTCATTATAGCCCAAATACCGGGTGATGCCCTTGCTCAAAGAGAATCGTTTATGCTTGACGGGGAACTTAAAAAAACCTACAAATTAAAGCAGGGCGGAATGTTTTCGGTAAATAATGTCAATGGACGGATAGAAGTCGAATCATGGGATAAGGCTGAAGTTGAGATCGAGATCGATGAGCGAAGAAGAGGGTATGACCAGATAGAGGTCGAAATCGATGCATCTGATGAAAGGATTTATGTTAGCTTATACCACGAACGCGATAGGTGGAGAAGCGGTCGCAGTTCCACTGCTGATATCCGTGTAAAGGTACCGAAAAAAGTCGAATTATCTGCTGAGACAGTTAATGGTGATGTTACAATCATCAATATTGAAGGAACTGTCGACGCTCAGACAACTAACGGTGACCTGGATATTACCAGCATTGTGGGAGAGGTTGAGGCAAACACTACAAACGGAAGAGTTGAACTTCAGAAGATTACAGGTGAAGTATCTTCTACTACAACTAATGCTCCAATATTTGTAACCGATTCAGATTGTCCGCGGATTGATGTTCATACTACCAATGGAAGAATAAGGGCTGAGTTCAAATTCGATAATAAGGGAGACTACAGGTTCAAGACCACTAATGGAGATATCGAGGTTATGATCCCCCAGAGCAGTAAAGCGGATGTTGATATAGTATGCAGGAACAGAAGGTTCGACACTGATTTTGATGAACTGAAGGAATTTGAAAGAGATATTCGAAGAAGCAGAGACAGGGATGATAGAGGAAGAAGATACTATTCTTATGACAGGGATATGCATATAAGAGAGACTATTAACGGCGGAGGTGCTTCACTGAGGATAAGGACAACAAACGGCGACGTGTCCCTCAGACACAAATAAAGAGTAATATATCATTTCCCTGTGGGACCAAGTCCTCCAGAGGTATTTTTCTCCTTTTTCAGGTGATCCAGAAAATCTTCAATTGCCGGAAAACTGGCTCTGCCACCGGCTACTCTTCGAAATGAAGCCATAACATTTGATCCTATTTCAGGATCGAACAAGTATTTAAACTGTTCATAGATTATTGTCCTGTCAGCTATATTATGCCTCCAGGCGATCATTATACTTTCCAATGAATTGAGATATTGAACTGCCAGCCATCTCAATTTAGAAACACCTTTTTCATTAATTTCGATCATACTTCCGGTTTCTTTAAAGAATATTTCATCGCCAAGAGAAGAATGTACCAGCATTTTTAAATCTCTTGAAATATTTATGATTTTTTCGTTAAACAGGTTAGAAGCCTGGTTTGAATCGAGAGATTCAATAAGTTTCCTTGTAGATGAGGTTTCTTTCCTTAATAATTCAGTCCATTTTATTATCATTTCTACCGCCTTCTCTCGACGCGATCTTTCATGATCTTCTTTATATTGTTTCAGAAGGAGTTGGTTTTGAATATAAAGAAAGAAAATAACGCACAAGGAAACAACGCTTGATATTGCAATTACCCAATCTGGTTCAATCATGATTTAAATCCTTTATGAAAAGCGTTCTTATATTTTTCGTTTTAAGTAATTTATTAAACTCTGTAAGAAAAACCGTTCGATTAGTTTATGAGAGCTATGACACCCAAATATAAATATAGATTTAGTATTAATATATAATCATAATAGCTATAAGCAACATTTTTTATTTTCAAACAATATCCTATAATAGCTTGAAAAATTTAGTAAATATTCATAACTTCTTTCCTGGTAAGTGAAAATATAGGACCTCATGACCAAAATTACTGAAATATTGTACGGTCTTCTTGAAGAACGAATTCTGGTCAAGGACGGTGCCAACGGTACCATGATCCAGAAGCTTCAATTGTCAGAATCCGATTTCAGGGGAAACAAATATTCTGATCACCAGTATGACCTGATGGGTAATAACGATGTGCTATCTATAACGCAACCGGATGTTGTGATGGATATTCACCTGGCTTTCCTTGAGGCAGGTGCCGATATCCTGGGCACAAATACGTTTAACGCAAATCCAATTTCGCAGGCAGATTACGGACTTGAAAATGATGTATTTGAAATGAATTCTGCCGCGGCGAAGATAGCAAGAGAAGCTGTTAATGATCACATCAGGAATAATCCAGAAAGCCAGAAATTTGTTGCTGGAGCGATCGGACCGACCAATAAAACCCTTTCTATTTCTCCCGATGTCAATGATCCTGGTTTTAGAGCAGTTACATTTGAAGAAATTGTATCGGCCTATACAGAGCAGATTAGTGGATTGATACACGGAGGCGCAGATATTCTGCTTCTGGAAACAGTATTCGATACACTAAACTGTAAAGCAGGGATATACGCGATAGCTGATTACTGCAATAAGCACGATCTAATAATTCCTGTTATGGTTTCAGGCACAATTGTTGATCTCAGCGGAAGAACATTATCAGGTCAAACTCCTGAAGCTTTCTGGGTATCTATATCACATACACGGGGAATGATCAGCGCAGGGCTCAACTGTTCTCTCGGCTCAAATCAAATCAGGCCATACATAGAAGAGCTGTCAAATACGGCTTCATGCTTTATCAGTCTTTATCCTAACGCCGGACTGCCGAATGAACTCGGAGAATATGATGAAACCCCGGAATTCATGGCGGAGCAGATGAGAGACTATGCGAAATCCGGATTTCTCAATATAGCCGGAGGCTGCTGCGGGACGACGCCTGAACACATAAAGGCAATTGCTGAAGCAGTAAGGGAATATTCTCCGAGGAAATTGCCCGAGATAGAACCCTTTTTACGTTTATCTGGGCTTGAACCATTAATATTATACCCCGAGACTAATTTTATCAATATTGGAGAAAGAACCAATGTAGCCGGTTCAAGAAAGTTTGCCAGACTTATCAAAGAAGAGAAGTATGAAAAAGCGCTTCAAATTGCAAGTCAACAGGTAGAGAACGGTGCTCAGATCATAGATATCAGCATGGATGAGGCAATGCTTGATTCGGAAAGATCTATCGAAAAATTCCTGAAGCTTATTGCTTCTGAACCGGAGATCAGCCGTGTACCCGTTATGTTGGATTCATCAAAATGGTCGGTTATTGAATCTGGTCTTAAATGCATGCAGGGTAAGGGGATAGTAAATTCAATCAGCCTCAAGGAAGGTGAAAAGATCTTCAAAGAAAAAGCGCATGAGATCCTGCAATTCGGCGCAGCTGTTCTGATTATGGCATTTGATGAGAAAGGGCAGGCTGAGAGTTTTGAACGTAAGATCGAAATAATAGAAAGGTCTTACAGAATACTAGTCGATGAGGTGAATTTTCCTCCGCAGGATATCATCTTTGATCCGAATATACTTACTATCGGAACAGGTATTAAAGAACATAATGATTATGCAGTAAACTATATAAATGCGGTTAGCTGGATTAAGGATAACTTGCCGCTATGCAGTGTCAGCGGAGGTGTTAGCAACATCTCTTTCTCGTTCAGAGGAAATGAGCCGGTAAGGAAAGCTATGCACTCTGCATTTCTTTATCATGCTGTGAAGGCAGGAATGGATATGGGGATTGTAAATGCGGGACAGCTCGATGTATATGGGGATATCCCTTCAGAACTGCTTGATCTTGTTGAAGATGTTATACTTAACCGGAAAGACGATGCAACAGAGAGGTTGATCGATGCAGCACAGGATTATAAAGATAGAAGTAAAGATGAAGAAGACATAGCAGAATGGCGGGACAGGGAAGTTGAAGAAAGACTTAAATACGCCCTTGTAAAGGGTATAGTTGACCATATTGAGGCAGATACGGAAGAAGCCTTGAGAAAATACCCGAATCCTTTGTCAATAATAGAAGGCCCGTTAATGGAAGGTATGAGTACAGTCGGTGATCTGTTCGGTTCGGGGAAAATGTTCCTCCCCCAGGTTGTTAAAAGCGCCAGAGTGATGAAGAAGTCGGTTGCATATCTGGTTCCTTTAATCGAAGCCGGACAGAAAGAAGATGGAGTAAAGCGGAAACCGAAAGTGCTTCTGGCAACGGTTAAAGGTGATGTACATGATATTGGGAAAAATATAGTCGGTGTTGTTCTTTCATGCAATAATTTCGAAGTAATCGATCTTGGAGTTATGGTACCTTCAGAAAAAATTCTGGAAGCAGCTAAAAAAAATAATGTTGATATTATCGGATTGAGCGGATTGATAACTCCCTCTCTCGATGAGATGATCCATGTGGCTAAGGAGATGGAGAGACTGAGTTTTAACAAACCTCTGTTAATCGGGGGAGCTACAACATCCAGGATCCATTCTGCAGTAAAGATAGCCCCCGGATATTCCGGAGCGACAATACATGTTACCGATGCCTCAAGAGGAGTAACAGTAGTAAATGAGCTATGTAATGAAAGTACAAAAGATAAATTTATAGAAGAGACCGCAGAAAAATACAAAAAGATCAGGGAAGATTACATAAAAAAATCCAGGAAAAAAGAATACCTGACTATCGGTAAAGCAAGACAAAACAAAATGAAAATAGATTGGGATAATGCGGTTCTGTTTCAGCCCTCAAAACCGGGAATAACCGTATTCCGAAACTATTCTCTTAAGGAGATCAGAGAGTACATCGATTGGAAGCCTTTTTTTATTACATGGGAGCTGAAAGGGAATTTTCCCAGCATACTCGAACATCCGAAAACTGGCAAAGAAGCCCGAAAACTTTTTGATGATGCAAGTCTATTGCTGGATAGAATAATTAGTGAAGACCTACTGAAAGCCAATGGTATTATCGGTCTTTTTCCGGCAAATTCAAACGGGGACGATATCGAACTCTATACAGATGGTCGAAGAGAAGAAATCCTCGCCAGGTTATATATGATTAGACAACAGTCGGTTAAAACGGAAGGGAATTATAATAAGTGCCTGAGTGATTATATTGCCCCAAAAGACAAAAACCTGAATGATTACATTGGTTTATTTGCAGTAACAGCAGGAATAGGAATCGACAATATCGTAGGATCGTTTAATAATCAGAATGACGACTACAATTCGATTATGGCCAAAGCGTTGGCAGACAGGCTGACAGAGGCATTTGCAGAACTATTGCATGAGAAGGTAAGGAAGGAACTCTGGGGTTTTTCTCAGGATGAAAACCTTGATTGTAATGATCTGATCAGAGAAAAATATACAGGAATCCGTCCTGCACCCGGTTATCCTGCTTGTCCGGATCACACAGAAAAAAGGAATCTATTCAAACTCCTGGATGTTGAAAAGAACACAGGGATCAGCCTGACAGATAATCTTGCTATGATCCCAGCGGCTTCAGTTTGCGGTTATTACTTTGCGAATCCCGGAGCTGATTACTTTAATGTCGGAAAAATTTCCGGAGACCAGGTAGCAGATTATTCCGAAAGAAAAGGTATGAGTTTGAAAGAAGCGGAGAAATGGCTTTCTCCAATTCTGAATTATAAATAATACTTACCGTACGGCTAATATTTTTAGAAAGAACTTATTATGATCAATAGAAACAGAATTATGTTAATAACATTACTATTAGTCTTTTCAATTAATTCTGTTGTATCGGCCCAGGTACCGGGAAAGAATCCGGATATATCCGGGGCAGATATAATGTATCACATAATGTTTCTGGCGTCCGACGAACTTGGGGGAAGAAAATCCGGAACAAGTGAAGGCAGAAAAGCGGCAGCCTATATAGCGGGTTGGTTTGAAGATTACGGACTTAAACCAGCCGGTGATTTTAATAGCTATTTTCAGGTGTTTGAATTTACGGGAGGAGTTGAAGCTGGACCTGAAAACAGGCTGACATTACGGTCTGGAGATACAAGATTTACCTATAAGATCAATTCCGACTATGTGCCATATGGATTCAGCGCTAACGGAACAGTTTCGGGTAAAGTTGTCTTTGCCGGCTATGGTATAACCTCCAAAGATGACAATTATGATGATTATGCTGATATCGACGTTAAGGATAAAATCGTTGTAGTCCTCACTGGAAGACCTGATATTAAAACCCCGGACCAGACTCCTGGAATGTATTCCTCACCGCGTTTCAAAGCGATAACAGCTGCAAATAATGGTGCAGCAGCTTTAATAATCGCTACCGGTTTTTCAGATGGGGAGATGGATGAGCTGCCCGGTTTGAAATATGACCAAATGTCCGGAAAAACCGGAATCCCGGTTCTACATGTGCACAGGGACGTGGCAGAGAATATATTATCTGGAAGCAAGGATATAAAAGCTGCTGAAAAGGAGATTAGCAGCTCATTGAAACCGGCTTCCTTTGATCTAAAGGGTAAATATATTAGCGTGACAACAGATCTGAATGAATTGAAGTTGAAAAGCCAGAATGTCGTCGGCCTGCTCGAGGGAAGTGATCCGGTCCTGAAGGATAGAATGATCGTTGTTGGCGCCCATTATGACCATATCGGCCTTGGAGGTGATAATTCAACTGCTCCGTCTCAGACCGGTCAGGTGCATAACGGCGCTGACGATAATGCATCAGGAACAGCAGGTATAATGGAACTTGCCCAGATGTTCTCGCAGCCTGGAAACAGGCTGAAAAGGAGTGTTCTGTTCATAGCCTTCGGTGCCGAGGAACTTGGATTACTCGGATCTAATCATTACGTGGAAAATCCTGTTTCCAGCCTTGAAAATGTTGATTTCATGATCAACTTCGACATGATCGGGAGAATGGTCGATAACACTCTTTTGCTCAACGGAACAGGATCATCTCCTGTATGGAAAAAAGCGGCTGAACATATTAATGATGATTACGGTTTGACATTGAAGTTCAGTGAAGGAGCGCTTGGGGGAAGTGATCATACAGCATTTTACTCAAAAGAAATTCCTGTAATGTTTTTTTTCACAGGTACTCATTCGGATTACCACAAACCGTCAGATGATCACGAGAAAATAGATCCTGAGGGAGAAGTCAGGATATTGAAATTCACAGAGGATATTTTGAGATATCTGGATACTACCGATGAGAAGATCGCTTTTACCCGGGTTCAAGAGCAAGCCCAGCCCGGTCGAAGAGCATATCGTGTTACTCTTGGTGTTGTTCCTGATTTTGCCGGATCTGAGAACGAGGGATTCAAGATCACTGATGTCCGACCAGGGGGACCGGCTGATAAGGCAGGCCTGAAGGGTGGAGATACAATTACTAAAATGGCAGATAAAGTGATAAAAAATATCTATGATTATATGTACATGCTCGGGGAACTGAAAGAGGGGCAGGAGATAGACATTATAATTAAAAGAGACGAAAAAGAAATCAGTTTCAAGGTGAAGCTTGAAAAAAGAAAAAGATGATTATTTGATTTTTCCAGCTTTAATCAGCTTTACATAATTTTCTGACTTCAGCAAAAGACCATCTACGTTTTTCGTAGGGACACCGTGTTTTAACGCAATAATTTCAAGCCATTCATATTCGAGTGATCTGTACTCCTTGAAATATACATCTATGAAATACCTTACTCTGTCTATTGCTTCAGATTCGGTTTTATATTTATCGTAAAGTCTTTTGAATTTTGCCCTGCCAAATGCATTGTAAATATACCTGATAAACGATCCCAATTCGGTGCTTGCATCGGGGGTGAAGTTGAAAAAATTGAGTGAGTCGTTTGTCAGAATCTCTATTACAGGCACCATTTTGTCCTGTTTGAGTAGGTCAGCCGCTCTCTTATCGAGGAGGGATGTTTCATCACTATTCACTACGTCTTTCAGCATTACTCCAAGTCCTTCCATTAATGCAGGATGGGAATTCTTCCAGGAGTCTGCCAATAGGTGATAAGTCATCTCATGAACAATATCTCCAAAACCGTAAACCAGCGGATATGAATTGGGTTTATATGCACGGAAAACCATAAATACTTTACCGAATCCTTCAGGAGAATAATCTTCAATTCCTGTAAAGTATTTCATTGAGGTAAGATCGGGGAAAAATATTTCTTCACTAGTATTTACATTCTCAATATGCATATCAAGATATTGAGAAACAAGGTTGAAGGCCCTTTCCTTATTTGAGAGATATTCCTTCATCATTTCTTCGGTAAGTATACCCGGCAGGTAGCTTAGACTGAATTTAGAGCTGACAGCTTGACTCAATTTAGAGTTGATCGTTATCCTTGCTATACAAGGAAGCTCGATTGGATTCAGAGATAGAACATAATCGCGTGAATCTTCAAGACTTTTAATATTCAATCCCAGCTTATTAAGCAGGCTGATTGCATTATCATAAGAAATCGATATCACCGGCACATCTATAGAAGGTTCCGTATTAGGTAATGTTATTAACGGTGAATTCCAGCCGGGATTACCTGGGATTCCGAACACAATAACCGCGGAAGCCCCGCGAGTTACTGCTTCCTGAATTCTTATGTGGAGATCACTTTTCACTCCATATCTTGTTTTATAATCATCAGGTACATTATAGACTATTATTGGTATCTGTCCCTGAAGGTTATAGTCACCATAAGAATTCAGCTGGGCATCAGGGGCTACAATTCCATTACCTGCGAAAACCAGTCTGCCGCGTATATCGATATCTTTAGAGTAAAATTCTGTGCCTGCAGGTGAATTAACGATCAATATAGGTGTAAAGGGGACTGTTGTAACTTCTCCATCTGGCAGTGTTACGAGAAAGCTTGCATAAGGCAGAATTGTAGTTTCATTATGATAAAAGGAGTTTTCCGGAGCCTGACCGTATGAATCAGCCGCATGAAGCTGTAAAATGAGCAGCGTGATCAGAAGTACTTGGTATTTATTCATTTTCGTCATTTATATTCTGCCATTTCTCCGTATAGCATAATATATAATAAAAATAATAATTTAAAAATAAAAAACATATTTACTTAAAATGGTTATAAGTAATTAACGGAAGGATTCCTCAGCACTTTAATAAATACCAGAAAATACATATCAGATAGATAGAAAAAAGTAATAGGGAGTTTGAATTTATGCAAATAATTCATATTTTACTATATCTTCTTTAAATAACTTCACTCAAAAACAAAGGGCTATGATATGAAATTTATTAGGTCGGGAAAATTAAGTTTGTTATCATTGATCTTATTTGCAGTTTTTACGATAACTTCCTTCCAGGTTTCAACGGCTCAGGAAAAACTACTCTCTTTGAATGATATAATGAAAAATGATCCACCGCTTGAAGGAAACAGGCCGCGAAGGGGAACAATCTCCCCGGATGCCAGGTGGATCGTATTCTCATGGAGAAATCCGGATGTGGATAATAAAAGGGACGGACTGTATAAGGTTTTGATCACGGGAGGTACTCCCGAGGAAGTGGAAACACCCTTCAGGGGAGCAATTCGCTGGAAAGATGGTATGGATCATTCTCTGGTAATGTTGGAAAAAAATAAACTGATGCTGCTTAATATTGAAACCGGAGAAAAAACAGAATTTCTCCCCGGCTCGGGAATAGGGATGGATTATGAGTATTCACCGGGTAAAGATAAGATCGCCTTTTCCAATAAAGACGGCCTCTGGCTGATTAACAGTGACGGAACCGGAAAAAGGATATTGATAGCTTCTTCAGTAGAGAATTATAAATGGACGGAGGATGGAAAAAAGATATTCTATTATAAGGATTCGAATATATGGTATATAAATGTGAAGAACAGGCAGGTAACGAAGGTAACAAATGAATCCCAAACCGGAGAAGAGCAAAGGAGCAGGTTTAACAGGGGCGGCCTGAGAAACTATTTAATGACAGAGGACGGTAAATACTTTGTATACTCAACATTCAGATCAAATACTCCGGAAAGAGAAATAGTAGTCCCACATTATGTTGGGGTGAAATATGTAACCCCCCGAAGGGCAAGGAACAGTTTTCCAACCGATCCTTACGGTGAAACAACAGTGTACCTCTTTGATGTTGGGAACATGAAAAAAAATGAGCTTGACCTTGGTGATAATAAGTTCAGGATCAGAGGTGTTGAGTGGTCGGAGAACGGGAAGAAGCTCTACATATCCAGGCTGGCTGCAGATCAGCTCAGTTTTACACAATTCATAGTTGATCCTTCTACTTGTGCAGTAAGTATAATCGACACAGAAGCGGATGACGAGTGGATTGCCGGGCCGGGATTTACATCTTTCTGGGACAGGGATTATAAAAATATAATTTTCACTTCCGAGAGATCCGGCTATAACCACCTTTGGAAAGTGCCGGCAGACGGGGGTGAAGCTGTACAGTTGACAACGGGAAACTGGGAACTTGAAAGAGTAAGATATATCAGAGAAAAGAACCTTGTAGTCTTTCAGTCATCAGAAGTAAATCCTTATGAAAGGCATATATACACATTAGACCTGAAAAACGGCAGTAAGAAAAAGATCACCACAAAGGAAGGATTCAATCTTATTGATGAATTCAGCAATGACAGTAAATACATTTTGTATACACATGAATCTACAGCTTATCCGAATGATTATTACGTAACAGAACTGACGGAAAAACCGAAAGATTTTAAAGAAATTCAGGTATCATTTACGGTTCCGCCAGACCTTGAGAACGCTGATCTTGTCCAGCCGGAATTTGTGTCTTTTAAAAGTCATATTGATGATGTAACAATCCATGCGAGGATCTATAAACCGCGTGATCTCGATCCAAAAGCTAAGTATCTTGCTGTTATTTTTGTTCACGGTGCCGGGTATCTCCATAACGTAAATAAATCCTGGCAGAGTTATCAGCAAAATATCAAATTCCATCACAGGCTGACACAGAAGGGATATGTTGTACTTGATCTGGACTATCGAGGAAGTAAAGGTTACGGCAGGGATTTCAGAACTGACGTATATATGTTTCTCGGCGGAAGAGACCTTGATGACGAGATATCAGGTGTGGAATATCTGAAAACGCTACCGTTTGTTGATACAGATTATTTAGGAATATATGGGGGAAGCTACGGCGGTTTTATGACGCTAATGGCTCTTTTTATCCACCCGGATACTTTCAAAGCTGGAGCAGCACTCAGGTCGGTAACAGACTGGGAAAACTACAATCAGGGTTACACACAGGCGAGGCTTGGAATAGTAAAAGATAATAAGGAAGCCTACAAAAAAAGTTCGCCGATTCATTTTGCTGAGAATCTGAAGGGACATCTACTGTTAATGCATGGTTTAGTGGATTCCAATGTATTCGCGCAGGATTCATTCCAGCTTGTCGAAAAGCTGATAAAAGCTCATAAGACTGATCTTTTCGAATCGGTATTTTATCCGACACAAAATCATGGTTTTACAGATCCTGACAGTTGGATAGATGAATATCGCAGGATCGAGCTTCTTTTTGACAGGTATCTCAGGGAGCCGATGGGACTATCGGCTATTGATGATAAAGAGAAATAGCATCTGATCAGGAGAGAAATTATGAATTATGCTCTAAGAAAATCGGATATTGCAGATACATATAAAAAGATAAAACGTCATATCAGAAAAACCCCGCTTGAATATTCTCAATTCTACAGCAGGAAGACAGGTGCCGATGTATTTCTGAAGCTGGAAAATCAACAGGTAACCGGTTCCTTCAAGGCAAGGGGA
The DNA here is from genome assembly GCA_028278455.1 of bacterium. Classification (GTDB taxonomy): domain Bacteria; phylum SM23-31; class SM23-31; order SM23-31; family SM23-31; genus JANQEH01. The sequence continues at coordinate 22,947 of JANQEH010000132.1, read as the reverse complement.
GCTGTAGCTAAAATGATGTCTATGAAAGAAGCCGATTACAGGAAAGGTGTCGTAACAGTTTCTGCCGGAAATCACGCTCTGGGTTTTGCTTATGCACTCTGGAGGCTTAAAAAGAACGGCCTTGTAATACTGCCTGAAAACGCATCTGAAACCAAAATAAATGCTCTTAAAGAATATCCTGTAGATAGAGAATTTCACGGTGAGAATTATGACGAGGCAGAGCGGTACACGATAAAGTATGTTGAGGAAACCGGGAAAGTATTCATTTCTCCATACAACGATCCAGTGATAATAAAAGGACAGAGTACTGCAGCATTCGAGATATTTACCGAGCTGAGAGATGTAGATATCATACTCGTCCCGGTTGGGGGCGGTGGTCTGTTGGCAGGGACTCTGTTATGTAGAGATGCATTAGATCATAGGTGCAGGATCTACGGAATCCAGTCTGAAGCCTCCCCGGCGTTCAAGAGATCCATCGAGTCTGGTAAGATAATCGATATTCCGCTGGAAGAAAGTGTTGCAGACGGTCTGCATGGAAACATTGAACCCGATTCGATCACCTTCGATATAGCGATGGAAAGAAAACTTGAGGATATTCTACTGGTATCAGAGGACGAAATAATGGAGCAATATTACGATTACATGGTCTACCAGCACAATCTTATCGAAGGCAGCTCAGCTGTGAATCTGGCCGTTCTTCAAAGATACCAACAGGTGTTTAAAAGGAAAAAGGTAGCTTGCCTGATGACCGGGGCAAATATTACTCCCGAATTGCTGAAGAAGATGATCGACTATAGAAAATAGATCAGGGTTTGACTACCCGGATGCGTTTGACGTAAACTTCTTTAACCGGCCTGTCATTATCATCGCGCTCTACATCTACAATCTTCTCAACAACATCCATCCCCTGAATCACCCTTCCGAATATAGTATACTCATTATCAAGCCCGGATGCCCTGGCAAGCGTTATAAAGAACTGGCTTCCGGCGCTGTTCACATGCTCTTTGCGCGCCATCGAAACAGTTCCCCTCCTGTGTTTCAGCTTGCTGAACTCTGCACTTACAGTATACCCGGGATTGCCTAAAGAATCATCGAGTGGTATATTATTGCGAGTATTTATACTTCCAGTTTGTACAATATAACCGGGGATAACTCTGTGAAACGTTATCCAGTCGTAAAATCCGCTGTTTGACAGCTTCTTGAAGTTAGCGCAATGGTTCGGAGCAACTTCAGGCAAAAGTTCAAATACGATGAATCCCATTGTGGTTTCGATTACTGCATATTCTCCAGTCGCTACTTCAGGCATTGGTGTGTTTATCATTTTCTGCTGAAGGTTCGCTATACCGCGCCTGTCCAGGAGGGAAGGAGCAGGCTCAGGATTCGGCCCGTAATTATCAATGATTGAGATCGCCCTGTCAGCAAGCCCCGGATCAATTTTTTTCATTGTCTCTTTAGTGCCTGAGCAGTAGACAAATACCAATAAAGTAAATATTCCAATAATACGAATGTATCTCATATTATATTCCCTTATTTTGTAGAACTAAACAATGGTAGCCGCAGGCTTCAGCCGGCGATAGAGCGGGTATTGCACTCAAAATAACAATGTCATAGTCAAAAATCAATAGCTGTTTATTCTGTTTGTTAATTAGGATTCTCAGCCAGAGAATGCAAAGGATGTTTTGGTTTTATATTTTTTATATTATAATGACACATTTCAATACGTTTTTTATATTCAATTAAATTGTCACAGGAGGAGATCATTTCTAAATTCAATGCAGAATTCTTTAAAACAAAATTATTAACATCACTTCTTTTATTATCAATTTCAAGTCTTATAGCTCAGGAAAAAGAAATCCCTCCATTTGGAGAATATGTTCCCATAAATGAATTTGAACTATATATTGGAAAATGGGTATTCGATATACCTGAAGAAGGCAATGTTTACGTAAATATCTATATTGAAGATGATAAGCTCTACAGGAAAAAATTTGCTGAACCAGAATACCCGAGAGAACTATTTAATCCATTGCATGACCTTGTGTCTGGTAAGAGGGATGGAGTCTATTATCTTAAATATGAAAACAGGATCGAAGGAGACAAAGGAAAAAAGGCTTCACTTATTGAAAAAGACCCGATTTACGGAACTATCCGGTACATCTTTTATTCATTTAAGAATGGGAAATTCCAGAAGTGCAGGGTAAAACTATTAGACCACGTATATGAAGGATTACGGATCAGGAATACCTGGTAACATAAAATAAAATACTGCGGGCCTCTACCCGCAGTATGATGTTCATTTAAACCGTATTTGTCTAATCAACGGACTACGGTTTAATAACTCTCGCCCTTCGAATATAAACCTTTTCAACAGCTCTTTCCCCCCTGGTCTTTATCTTTGCGATCTCATCAACGACCTCCAGCCCGTATACTATTTTTCCGAATGCTGTGTATCTGCCGTTAAGTGAATGCTGTGCAAGATGCATGAAGAAGAATTGGCATCCGGCAGAATTAGGGGTAGTGCGTTTTGCCATGCCGACAATACCCTTATCAAACGGGATAGAATTGAATTCGTCATTGACCGAGTAACCGGGATGACCGCTGCCGTCATCTGAGGGATCATCGTTCTTTGAGAAAATGTCTCCCGACTGAATCATAAAACCGGGAACTACTCTGTAAAATGTTACCCAGTCATAAAATCCGGAATTCGCCAGTTTTTTGAAATTAGCGCTGTGGTTCGGGGCTTCTTCGGTAAAAAACTTGAATATGATCACACCTTTATCTGTATCGAGGACAGCGAATTCACCATTTTCCACGAATTCAGGTTCAAGCGCTCTCATCTTACCCTGGATCTCTATTATTTCGGCATCGGTTAGTATTTCAGGCGTGACGGCCGCATCCTCCCTTATCTTAGCTATCAGAGAAGATGCTTGATCATCAGTGAGTTCAGTCTGAGATAAATCTTCAGAGCCGCCACAGCTCAACGTGAAAAATAATAAAACAGCAAATGTAAACGTTAAAATGATATTATTCTTTCTCATAACAGCGGTAGATATTTTGATACTTCGTGAGGGGTTACCTGGGCACGGTGTTCTTCCCAGATTATTGTTTTATTTCTTATTAATTGTTCGAAAATATGATCTCCAAGACAGTCTCTAATGAGATCACTTTTTTTTGTAACATGTATCGCCTCAGCAAGTGATTCCGGAAGTGAAAAAATTCCCTGTTTTTCTCTCTCTGTGCTAGTCATTTCATATATATTGTTATCGGATGGGGCAGGAGACTTCATTTTCTTCTCGATCCCGTCCAGTCCTGATCTCAACATTACTGAGAATGCGAGGTATGGGTTACAGGCTGGGTCCGGTGATCTTAGTTCGATCCTTGTTGACTGCTCTTTACCGGGTTTGTAATTAGGTACTCTAATCATTGCAGACCTGTTCTGTGTTGCCCATGTGATATAGACCGGCGCTTCATATCCGGGTACAAGCCTTTTGTACGAATTTACCCACTGGTTAGTTATGGATGCAAAACTTCTTGCATGGTGCATAATACCTGCTATATAATTTCTACATATGTTTGAAAGGTGAAATTCCTTCTTCTTATCGTAAAACATATTACTGCCTTCATTAAAAAGAGACTGGTGAACGTGCATGCCCGATCCAGCTTCTCCGAATAGCGGTTTCGGCATGAATGTCGCATAATAACCTCTCATGTATGCAATCCTTTTTACAACAGTTTTGTAAGTCATTACCTGGTCAGCCATAGTGAGAGCATCTTTATACCTAAGATCGATCTCATGCTGGCTTGGTCCAACTTCATGATGACTGTATTCTACTTCTATGCCAAGTTCTTCAAGGGATTTAATAGTCTCTTTTCTAAGATCTGTCCCGAGGTCGAGGGGAAGATGGTCAAAATACCCTCCTTTATCCAGCGGGGTTGGATCGCTGTCATTCGGAAAATAAAAGAATTCCAGCTCAGGCCCGATGTAAAAGCTGTCAAATCCCATAGATTTGGCCTTTTCGAGATTTCTTTTCAGACAGTACCGCGGATCACCATCATATGGAGAGCCGTCGGGTTTAAGTATATCACAGAACATCCTGCCGATAAGCATCCCGTTACTTGTCCACGGTAATATTGTGAAAGTACTTGGATCAGGAAACGCTATCATGTCGCTTTCCTGGATTCTCGTGAATCCCTCGATCGAAGAACCGTCGAAACCCATACCTTCTTCAAATGCGGCATCCAGTTCAGGAATGGTTATCGAAAAACTTTTCAACATCCCGAGTATATCGGTAAACCACAGGTTTATAAATCTGACATTCTTTTCTTTTACTATTCTGAGCACATCTTCAGCAACGTAACTCATTTATTATCCCTTTCAGATTAGAGATTTTCCATTTTTTTCTATTTATAAAGATCAGTTCATCACTTCCCTAATAGTAAGTGAAATACTGTTCAATTTCCCAGGGATGGATTTGGGAGATATATTTATTCCATTCAACCTGCTTTGCAGCAAGGAAACTCTTGAATATGTAGTCTCCGAGTCCTTCCTGGATTATTTTGTCTTTTTTCAGGGCTGTTGCAGCTTCATTTAGGTCCTTTGGGAGCTTCTCGATCTTAAGTCTCGCCCTCTCACGCTGACTCATAGTACTCACTTCCTTATTTACCGGTTTTCCGGGATCGACCTTGTTCCTGATCCCGTCAAGCCCTGCCATTAAAACAGCACTTAAAGCAAGATACGGATTACATGTTGGATCCGGCAGTCTCAGTTCAACGCTTGTATTATCACCTCTCTGGTCAGGTATCCTGATTATGGGATTTGTATTTCGCTCGGACCAGACTGCATAAGTCGGAGCTTCCATTCCTTCAATTAACCGTTTGTAGGAATTGATCAGCGGATTAGTTATAGCGCAGAATCCCTTTGCATGAGATAGCTGTCCTCCGATGAACCAGACAGCCTCACTGCTCAGATTAAGTTCAGTTTTCTCTGAGAAAAACCGGTTCTTCTTTTCAGTTTCAAGTACTTGTTTTAGATGCAGTCCTGAACCGAACTGGTGATACAGGGGTTTGGGCATGAACGTCGCATGAAGTCCATACTTACTTGCGATCTTTCGGACAACGAACTTGCATCCTACAATGTAATCAGCAGCCCTGACTGCATTCTCTCTTACAAAGTCGACTTCATGCTGGCCACGGGCTACCTCATGGTGAGAAGCAGCAACTTTAAAATCCATACTCTGCAGTGATTTTACAATGTGTCTTCTGGTCTCTTCACCAATATCATCCGGTGTAACATCAAAATAACCGGCAGAATCATGAGTGTTCAATGTTGATGAACCGTCGGGATTCTTCAGGAACAGGAAGAATTCCAGTTCACTTCCCACTTTGTAGTCAAATCCCATTTTTTTGCATTTTTCAATATTGCGTTTAAGATTTAACCTGGGACAACCTTCAAACTCTTTACCATCCGGATAGTAAATATCGCAGACAATCATACCGATTCTGTTCTTCCCCGAGTCATCAGTCCATGGGAATACCCTGAATGTATCATATTCAGGTACGAGGACCATGTCCATTTCCCTTGTTCGGGAAAAGCCTTCAATCGATGATCCGTCGAACAGGATCTCACCATCCAGAGCCATAGATATCCGCGTAGAAGGTACTTCCACGTTCTTAATCTGCCCAAGAATATCCGTAAACTGCAGCCTTAAAAACTGAACTTGCTCATTTTGAGCTATCCTAAGAATTTCTGCTTTTGTCATTGTCTGCATTCTTTGAATTATTAGACATTAATGATTTTTGTTTAAAAGGTAAAGAATGTATGGAATACAAAGAGAGAAATGATTTAAAATAAGATACAAATAAACTAATAAATGTCAAGGATAAATTACATAATCGGCAAAAATATGTAAGCATTGTGTTAGTAGTGTTGCAAAAACGCTTGTTGTGTATATAAAATATTGCAGATAACGCAAGAAATAATTATCATCTGGATTAGACAGTATATTGGAACCAATATGTTATATTAAATGAATTATCAATCGGGTGAAAAAATGAATTCCTCAACATTGTAATGGCTTGACTTTGAAACAGGAAATGGGTATATTTTAAGTTTGAATAATGTTCGGATGTTGTTGTTATTTATAGACTTATAAAATAAGCGCAGAATGGGATGATTTCCCGGAGGATTGTATGAACATAGATATTGGAAGCGAGCTGAATTCATTGGATGGCAGAATAAATAAAATCCGGGAGTATCTTTGACATCGATTCTAAGTTAAATGAAGTGTCTAAACTTGAGAAAGTTACCACCGGAGACGATTTCTGGAATAACCAGGAGAATGCTCAGAATACTCTGAAGAAACTGAGCGGTTTGAAAGACTCGATCGAAATATACAGAGGTTTAAAAGGTGATTATGGTGACCTGAAAGAACTGTTCGACCTGACTGTAGGTGAAGATGATCCTGAATCAGTTTCAGAAATTGAGAAAGAAGTTGTTATCCTCCTGAAAAAGGTTGAGTCTCTTGAGCTTGACCTGATGCTGGATGGAGAAGATGATGACAAAAATGCAATACTAACTATTCATCCCGGTGCAGGCGGAACCGAGTCACAGGACTGGGCGGAAATGCTTATGAGAATGTACCTCAGATGGTTTGAATTAAGGGGTTTCAAATCAGAGGTACTGGATTTGCAGAATGCTGATGAAGCAGGTATCAAGAGTGTATCGATAGAAATAAAAGGGAAGAATATCTACGGTTATGCAAAGGCAGAGATCGGTGTTCACAGGCTTGTGAGGATATCTCCTTTCGACACTAATAGAAGAAGGCATACCTCTTTCGCATCGGTTTTTGTCTACCCGGATATAAGCGATAATATTTCAATCGAGGTTAGTCCGAAAGACATACGGATAGATACGTTCAGGGCAAGCGGTGCGGGTGGGCAGCACGTAAACAAGACAGACTCTGCGGTAAGGATTACCCACCTTGAAACGAGAATCGTAGTTTCCTGCCAGAGCCAGAGATCACAGCATAAGAACAAAGAAAACGCACTGAAAATACTTAAATCAAGATTGTATACGCAAAAAAGGGAAGAGGAGGAGGCGAAGATCGGGGAGCTTGAAAAGAGCAAAACCGAGATCGGTTGGGGAAACCAGATAAGATCATATATTCTTCATCCGTACAACATGGTGAAGGACCACAGAACGAGTGTGGAGACCGGAAATGTTCAGGCTGTCCTGGGAGGTGAGCTTGACAATTTCGTAACAGCGTACCTGTTGTTGAGAAAGGAAAAAAGCAGCTGATGTCTTTTGAAAACAGGGGAACATATGCAGAGATAGATCTTGACGCTTTCAGGCATAATTTCACGCTGATAGCAGAGAAAGCGTTCCCGGCTAACGTTGCCGCTGCAGTTAAAGCTGATGCTTACGGTCATGGCAAAGTGGTTATTTCAAAGGAACTCGAAAAGCTCGGTGCAGGTTTCATTTGTACAGCTTATGTTTTTGAGGCGATCGATTTAAGAAATTCCGGTATCACTATCCCGATCCTTGCAATGGTTAGGCCGCTTGAAGAAGAAATAGAAGAAGCATTGAGGAACAATGTAGAACTTACTGTTGATAATCCGGACACCGGCTTGAAGATATCTGAGATTTGCAGAAAATACGGGCTTGAAGGTGTCATACACCTTAATATCGATACCGGGATGCACAGGCCTGGTTTTGATTATAATAGGGATCTTGAGAAAATAATAAAGATAAGTAAATTAGACAATGTCCAGATCAAAGGTATATACACACACTTTGCTGCTGCAGACTGGGAAAACCTGGAATTCACATATGAGCAGCTCAATAGACTCAACGTAGTAGTTAATAAACTGCCCTTTGGTATTCCAGTTATTCATGCTGCAAATTCGGCTGCATCCCTTAGGATTCCTGAGGCTAATTTAAATACAGTCAGACCGGGTTTGTCATTGTACGGTTATTATCCTTCAGATTCATGTAGACAAGTATCAGACCTGAAGCCAGTAATGTCATTCAAGTCATATGTATCGGAGATCAAGGATTTCAGAGCGGGAGAGAGTTTCGGGTATTCGAGAACATTTACCACTGAAAGTGACACAAAAATAGCATATATTCCCGCTGGTTATGCAGATGGAGTTAACAGATTATTCTCTAATAACGGTTATGTTCTGATCAAAGGTATAAGATATCCGATAGTCGGCAGGGTTGAAATGGATGCTATTATGGTAGATACAGGACACAATAACGGGATAAAGCACGGAGATGAGGTAGTCCTGTTCGGTAAACAGGGAGCTGAAGAGATCAGTATAGATGAATGGTGTGACAAATTAAATACAATTCCGTATGAGGTTACTTGCGGAATATCGAAAAGAGTACCCAGACGATATATCCAGGGTGTGAATAAGTAAAGGAGATACAAAATTGGATAATGAAGGAAGTTATGGCAGTGATCTGAGAGATGTCAAGCTTGAAAAACTCAATAAGCTGAAAGAGCTGGGTGTGGATCCATATCCTACCAGGTTTGACAGAACACACTACAGTACGGAGATCATAGAGAAATTCGAGCAACTGGAAAAAAGCGAGGAAGAAGTCGCAATTGCCGGAAGGATCATTGCTGTCCGCAAGATGGGAAAAGCGGTGTTTTCCCATATCAGAGATTATAAAGGAAAAATGCAGTTATATATCAGAAAAGACCAGGTAGGCGACGATAAATTCGAGATCTTCAAATTACTTGATATTGGAGATTTCGTAGGAATTAAAGGTAAAGTATTCAAAACACGTACCGAAGAGATAACAGTTTTAGCGGCCGATCTTCAACTGTTGACGAAATCCCTTCTGCCGTTGCCGGTTGTAAAGGAGGAAGAGGTGGACGGCAAAATCATCACACATGACGCGTTTGCAGACAAGGAGCTCAGGTACCGTCGAAGATACCTCGATCTGGCAGTTAATGTGGAAGTCAAGGATGTCTTTGTAAAAAGGGCAAAGATCGTTTCGACAATGAGGAAATTACTGGAGAATAAGAATTTCATCGAAGTAGAAACACCTGTTCTCCAGCCGATATACGGGGGAGCCTCGGCTAGGCCGTTCAAAACATTTCATAATACACTTGGAGTGGATCTGTATCTGAGAATAGCAGATGAACTTTACCTGAAAAGGCTTATTGTAGGCGGATTTGACGGTGTCTTCGAGATATCAAAAGATTTTAGGAATGAAGGGATCGACCGTATACATAATCCGGAATTTACAATGATGGAGTTGTATGTCGCTTACAATAATTATGAATATATGATGGAGCTTACAGAGAATCTTGTCGCAGATATAGCTAAGGAAGTTTTCGGTACTATGGAGCTCGAATTTCAAGGAAACAAAATTAATTTTGCGCCTCCCTGGGAGAGGCTTTCGATGTTCGATGCCGTAAAAAGATATACTGGATTCAAAGTCGAGGGCGCTTCGATAGATGAATTGAAGAAATATGCGGATGATCTGGAGATAGAGATTGAAGATTTTTGGGGACCGGGTAAGATCGTAGAAGAAATTTATGGTGAATATGTAGAAGGTAAAATTGTAAGGCCGACCTTTATAATAGACTATCCTGCAGAGATTTCACCTCTTGCCAAACGTAATCCCGAAAAACCCGATATGACAGAGCGGTTTGAGGCTGTAGTCTGTGGTTTTGAGATTGCGAACGGTTATTCTGAGTTGAACGATCCCCAGGATCAGAAACAGAGATTTCTTGAGCAGATGGAAAAAAGCAGGCTCGGTGATGAAGAAGCGCAGGTGCTGGATGAAGATTATATCATGGCTCTTGAGTATGGTATGCCTCCGACAACAGGACTCGGAATTGGTATAGACAGGCTTACGATGCTGATGACCGATACAACATCGATACGCGATGTTATTCTATTTCCGCAGATGAAACCAAGAACGGAATAACAAATGGAATGATAATGGCTTATGAGTATCTTATAGCAAAAAGTTATCTTGTCCAGAAAAAAGAAACAGGGTTTATAACCCTGATCACTTACATTTCTATTGCAGGGCTTGCTATAGGTATTGCCTCACTTATTCTCACCCTGGGTGTCCTGAACGGCTTTGAGAATGCTGTCAAAAATAAGGTGATAGGTTTTCAGGCACATCTGAAATTATATTCATACCGCGGCGGGATCAGAAATGCAGAAGAAGAACTTGCTAAGATCAGGGAATATGAAGAGGTCGAAGCTGTCTCTCCATATATTGAAAAAGAGTGCATAATCAGGTTTGATCCAGTCTCAGATGGTGTACTGATCCGGGGTATAGATCCGGAGCAGTTCAACAGGCTGATCGACATCAGGTCTTATATCACTGAGGGTGAGTTTGAGTTCAGTATGAATGAGGATGATGTCTCCGGGATTGTATTAGGCTCAGGCCTGGCGGCTAAGCTCGGAGTAGAAGTGGGGAATTACATCATCATAGCCAACCTCGAAAACATTTCTCCCGGTATCGTTCCTGATATGGATCAGGACCTGTTTGAGGTCAGGGCTGTTTATAACTTCGGGATGAGCGATTTCGATAATTTGTACGCATTTATTAGTCTCGATCAGGCTCAGGGATTTTTCCGAATGCCCGGGGCCATTTCGGGTATGGATATTATGCTTCACGATGAGTCGCTTTCGCGAGAAATGGCGATCCGGCTGCGCGAAGACTATAAATACCCGTTCATGGCGCAGTCGTGGTATGAGATGAATATCTTCCTGTTCAACTGGATCAGCTTTACGAAACTGCCGATCCTGATCGCATTCGGGATGATCGTCCTTGTTGCCGGGATCAATCTTATAAGCACTCTGATTTTAATAGTAGTGGAAAAGCAGAGAGATATAGGAATACTCAAATCTATGGGTTCGTCATCTCGGTCAATACTGAAAATATTTATGATAGATGGATTCATAATAGGTGTTACAGCTGTAATTTTCGGATCCGGCCTTGCTTATTTTATAGGCTGGCTTCAGAATGAATACGGCCTGGTTACAATAGATAAAGACGTTTATTACATTAGTGATGTACCGGTAGATCTGGTACTTTCGAATTTCCTCCTGATAAACACTATAGCGCTTGTATTATGCATAATCGCGACAGTATATCCTGCATGGAAAGCTGCAAGATTGCAGCCTTCGGAAGCAGTGAGGATAGAATAGACCATGACATTTGAATCATTTATATCGAACAGATATCTCAGATCTAAGAAAAGAACGGGATTTATTTCTTTTACTACTTTCTTTTCGTTCATTGTGATATTTCTCGGTGTCGGATGCATATCGATCATATTGTCGGTTATGAATGGATTTGAATCGATCGTTCTTGATAGATTCCTTGCGTTTGACAGCCATGTCAGGATAGTCAGCAAGGGGGAGAATAATATCACCGACCATGACATGATAATGGAGAAACTGGAAGATATACAGGGTGTAAAGGCATCATCCCCCTATATTCAGGAGAAAGTTATGATCCAGGCACCCAGATACAGAAAGGTAGTAAATCTCAAGGGGATCGACCTGAATACAATTGACGGAGTTTCGGAGTTTCGCAGAAAGATCATACTTGGGACAACTGATTTCAAGGGGGAGGGGGTAACCGAAAGGAAAAGGGGTATTGTCGTTGGCAAGGGTGTGGTTGATGAGCTTGCAATAGTACCGGGTGATGAATTGATAATTTGGAGCCTGAGAGGGCTGGGTAAATATTTCGCAAGACCGAGAGTTCTAAGATTCATCGTAACGGGAATATTTGAATCAGAGATAGGCGAATTCGATTATATGTATGCATATGTTGAACTGGATGCTGCTCAGAGGCTTTTTCAGATGAGGAATGCTGTATCGGGTATAGATGTTGATGCCGAAAGTATCGAAGATACAGACCTGATTGCACCTCACATAAGGGAGTTGTATGAGGGTGATCATTCAGTTAATACATGGTACGAGCTACACAGGAACCTTTTTGTATCGATGAAACTTGAAAAATGGGCAGCGCTTATCGTCCTGAGCCTTATGATTGTTGTTGCGAGTTTCAGTATAGCAAGTGCGTTGATAATGCTGGTATTGGAAAAACGCAAAGAGATCGGGATGCTGAAATCGATGGGAGCTTCTGATAAAGAGATCCGAAAGATATTCATTCTGAATGGAATGACCATCGGGGGAACAGGTACTATTCTCGGACTTGTCACCGGATTTACTGTATGCATTCTCCAGCAGAAGTTTAACTTTATCACACTACCGACTTCAGTATATATTATCGATTTTCTTCCTGTTTCAATTCAGGCTGTAGACTTCATCCTTATTGGCGTGATCTCAATTATACTGACTTTTATTGCAACGATCTATCCTGCCGGCTCTGCTGCAAAGCTGGTACCTTCTAAAGCATTAAAATATGAATAGGATCAAGATAGATGGTAGAAAATAATACGGTTTTAAGAGCTGAAAATTTACATAAAAGCTATATGCTCGGTAAGAGAAAACTCGAAGTCCTGAAAGGTATCGATCTATCGCTTAAGAAAGGTGAAATATCGTCTATCCTCGGGATTTCGGGATCAGGTAAAAGTACATTGTTGAGTATTCTCGGTACTTTAGACCGGCCGGACAAAGGGCACCTGATCATCGATGGAGAAATAATAAGTGATTCGGATGAACAAAGACTGGCAGCATTAAGAAACAAAAAAATAGGATTTATTTTTCAGTTCCATTATCTGCTTCCGGAGTTCACAGCTCTTGAAAATGCTGCTATGCCGGGTTTGATTAAACGTTCTCCAAAGGACAGTGTATTTAAGCAGGCTGAAGACTATTTATTAAAGGTTGGACTCGGAGACAGGCTTGACCATAAACCGGCTGAGCTTTCCGGGGGTGAGCTTCAGAGAGTTGCTGTCGCAAGGGCACTGATTAACGATCCGTTAATTGTACTTGCTGATGAGCCGACAGGCAATCTGGATAAAAGCAACGGAGAGGCTGTTTATGGGCTCATGCTTGATCTGAGCCGCGATACAGGTAAAACTTTTCTTGTGGTTACCCATAACGAAAGCATAGCCTCGCGGACAGACAGAATATATACACTTGCAGACGGGCAGCTGAAATGAAATGCGAGATATGTAACAAAAACGAAGCTTCAATTAAGATAACTCAGATCAATAATAACCAGAAAAAGGAGATGAATCTGTGTTATCAATGCGCCCAAACCAAGGGGATAAATAATCCTCTTGCTCACTTATCGACATTGATGGGGAGTATGCTTTCGGGGATAATTGAGAAAGTAGTGGATGAGCAAACTAAGACTGAAAATGTAGTTTGCAAAAATTGTTCAATGTCTTTAAAAAGATTTCTGGATTCAGGTCTTTTGGGCTGCGGAAATTGTTACAATGCCTTTGAGTCAGAACTGAAGAGGATTCTGCACCGGTATCACGGTACAACCGCTCACATACCGGAAAAAGAAGTCAAAGCAGCAATTGACTTCGAAGAACGGTTCAAGGAGATCGATGCCCTTAAATCAAAACTGGAAACAGCAGTCAGGAGTGAAAATTTCGAATATGCTGCGGAACTAAGGGACCGAATTAAAATGTTATTAAATAATAGTAAGCCGGAAAATGAATAATAACTTCTCAGCAAAGAAACCGGGATGGCTTGATAGTAATACCAGACAATCTGATATAATCCTCAGTACGAGAGTAAGGCTTGCAAGGAATATAGATTCTATTCCTTTCCCGAACTGGGCCAGCGAAGCAGGCCTAAAGAGAGTAATAGAGATAATTCAGGAGACACGGAAAAATTCTCCTGCGCTTAAAAAATTCAGGTTTATAAGCTTTCAGAAATTATCTGATATAAACCGTAAATTTCTTGTTGAGAGGCACCAGATCAGCCCGGCTTTCCTCTCGCTCTCTTATAAAAGAGCGATGCTCCTTGAAAATAGTGAAGAAGCTTCTGTAATGGTCAATGAAGAGGACCATCTAAGACTTCAGGTGATTAAACCGGGGCTATCGGTAATGAATTCGTGGAAAAGGGCTGATAAAATTGACAGCGAACTCGGAAGGTATATTAAATACAGTTTATCGGATAAGTATGGTTACCTGACAGCCTGCCCAACTAATGTCGGAACAGCTTTAAGAGTTTCATTCCTTTGCCATTTACCCGGTTTGGCGCTTACAAGGCAGATGGAAGATTTTTTGAAATACCTTATTCCAGCCGGTATAGCTGTAAGAGGAATTTACGGTGAAGGTTCGGATATAGTCGGGAATATTTTCCAAATATCCAATCAGACGACGCTTGGTTATGAACAGGATGAAATTCTCAAAAGACTGAAAATAGTTGCAAGGAAAATCCTGTCGATGGAGAATAAGGCAAGACTGAAGCTTCAAAAGGAAATGGGTATTCAACTGGAAGATAAGGTGTATAGAGCATTAGGTATAATCAGCAGTGCAAGGTTGATGAGTACATTCGAGCTTCTCAGTCTGCTATCAGCCCTCAGGCTGGGCAGCAGCCTGGGAATAATTAAACCCATAAAGCCTTCTACGATTAATCAACTGATTGTTCAATGTCAGCCGATGCATATAGCAAAGATCAGCAGGATGAAGCAGGATCAGAAGGAAATTGACAGCTTCCGGGCGGAGTTTATCAGGAAAAAACTCAAACTCAGAAGTGTGCTCTAATAATTCTTGCTAAGGTTTTAAAAAATTAGTATTTTAATTTAAATTGAAACACAAAAAATTCCGAGATGTATAATAAGTATGACTTGTGTTTGAGGGATGGATAAACGACTCGGAATTGATGAATAAATGGGCGAGAGTGAAGTGTCGGAATATTGGCGCGGAGCCCTGTGATAAACAGGAGAAATAAATGAAGAATAATTTTTCGCATAGAGTTCAGATGGTGATACAGTTTTCCCGTGAGGAAGCTGTCAGACTCGGACATGATTATATAGGTTCCGAGCATATCTTGCTGGGTCTGCTGCGTGAAGGTGATGGTATTGCAATAGAGATACTGAAAAACCTGAACGTTGATCTTGAAGAGCTAAAAAAGACAATTGAAGAAACCGTGAAATCGACAGGCGGAACGATGACTATCGGTAATCTTCCCCTGACCAAACGTGCTGAAAGGATCCTTAAAGGAACATATATAGAGGCAAAGAATTTTAATTCGGATATTATCGGTACGGAACATCTCCTTCTTTCCCTGACCAAAGAAAAAGATGGAATGGCTGCCCAGATATTGATGAATTTCGATATAGACTATGATACGGTTAAACGTGAACTCGAGTCGATAGTCCAGGGTAGCGAGCCGACACAGGAGAAGACCGAAAAAGGCGGTAAAAAGTCAAAAACCCCGGCTCTAGATCATTTCGGCAGGGATCTTACAGCTCTGGCAACACAGAATAAACTTGATCCAATTATTGGCAGAGATGAGGAAATTGAACGTCTTGCCCAGATACTCAGCCGCAGAAAGAAAAACAATCCCGTTCTCATTGGTGAACCGGGTGTAGGTAAAACAGCTCTGGCTGAAGCGCTTGCAATCAGGATCATCGATCAGAAAGTACCGCGGACTCTCCATAACAAGAGGATAATAACGCTTGATCTCGGCGCCCTGGTTGCCGGTACGAAATACCGCGGGCAGTTCGAAGAGAGAATGAAAGCTGTTATGGCCGAGATCGAAAAGAACAGGGATATTATTCTTTTTATAGATGAGCTGCACACTATTGTCGGAGCCGGAGGAGCATCAGGCTCTCTTGATGCATCCAACATGTTCAAACCTGCTCTCTCAAGAGGCGAGCTTCAGTGTATAGGCGCCACAACATATGATGAGTACCGTCAGTACATAGAAAAGGATGGGGCCCTTGAGAGAAGATTTCAGAAACTTATGGTCGATCCTCCGTCTGCGGAAGAAACACTTGCGATCCTTCATGGGCTTAAAAGCAGGTATGAGGACCATCACCGGGTGAAGTATAGTGATGGTGCAATACAAACTGCTGTAAAGCTGAGCGACAGATATATTACAGATAAATTCCTGCCGGATAAAGCTATCGATGTTCTGGACGAGACAGGTTCGAGAGTCCATCTTACAAATCTTGTAGTACCGGTTGACCTGATCGAGGCTGAAAAATCTGTCAGCAAATTGAAGAACAAGAAAGAATCTGCAGTACAAAACCAGAATTTTGAAGAAGCTGCAAGGCTGCGAGATGAAGAAAGAAAAGCAAAGGAAAGCCTCGATCTTATTAAGTCAGACTGGGAGAAAAATGAGGTTGACAGCAGGGTGGAAGTAACGGATGAACATGTTGCTGAAGTAGTAGCGATGATGACAGGTATCCCGGTAAAGCGTGTTGCTCAGACCGAATCAGAAAAACTTCTTAAAATGGAGGATGAACTCCAGAATAGCATAATTGGCCAGAATGAAGCTCTTACTACGCTGGCAAAGGCGATCCAAAGAACCAGGGCAGGGCTCAAGGACCCAAACCGGCCTATAGGTTCGTTCATTTTCCTCGGCCCGTCGGGAGTTGGAAAAACCCTCCTTGCCAAAGAGCTGGCAAAATATTTATTTGAAGATGAAAATGCCCTTATTAGAATAGATATGTCGGAATATATGGAGAAATTCACGAGCTCAAGACTAACAGGAGCGCCTCCCGGTTATGTTGGTTATGAAGAAGGGGGACAGCTTACAGAACGTGTAAGGCGTAAACCCTATTCGGTCGTACTCCTTGACGAGATCGAGAAAGCCCATCCGGATGTATTCAATGTCCTGTTGCAGGTTCTCGATGACGGCAGGTTGACAGACAGCCTTGGAAGAAAGGTAGATTTCAAGAATTCCATTCTTATTATGACATCTAATGTTGGTGCGCGCGATATAAATAAGAGCGTTTCCTTCGGTTTCAGTTCAGATGAAGAAGGTATCTCTTATGACAAGATGAAAGGTAAGATCATCGAGAGCATAAAGAATGTCTTTAATCCTGAGTTTCTGAACAGGATTGATGATACCATTGTTTTCAGAGCTCTTTCAGAGAAAGATATGCTTGATATCGTTGAATTGGAGCTGAAAGAGATGCTGGCTAAGCTCGATGATAAGAATATTACGGTTGAGCTTACATCAGGCGCAAAAAAGTTCCTCGCAAAGGAAGGTTACGATCCGGTACTTGGCGCCAGACCGCTTAAAAGAGCTATACAGAAATTTGTGGAAGATCCACTTGCTGAGGAGATACTCAAAGGCAAATTCATGGACGGAGCCAAAATTAAGGTTGTTATCAAAGGAGATAAACTCGGATTTACTGATGAAGCAGCTAAGGCTCTTGATGTCGGTAAAAATTAGTATGAAAATATTTTAATGATTATCATAAATTACCCCGTGAAAACGGGGTTTTTTGTTTATCGAAAAAATATTTTGGACATTTTTTGTTTATTATTTGTACAATATACTAATGATCAAAAAAATTGAAATACCGGAAGACTATAGAATACAGATAGGGATTGCACTTTCTCTCCTGCTGCATCTGCTTTTCGTCCTTCTGATGAACGTATCGGAAGGGATAATCCCTGTAAAGACATCACTTGCCGCTCCAATGAGGGAAGTGGAAAAAAGACTGGTATTTGAAATAGTTGAATCCAATCCCGCATTTGAGACTGAGCAGGCACCTGCTGATGCGGATCTAGTGTCAGATAAAAATACAATAGCAAGTGATAATCTGGCAGGAATGGAAATGGAAGCTAACAGACCGCATTCTGAAGGCTTTTCACGTTCAGCTGAATTACCCGGACAGGAGATGGATATATCCGGTCTGATGAAAAAACAACCAATGGAAACAGAGACTGGATTCAGTACGGAAAAATTTGACCTGGGAAATATCACTGAGAATAACAAGAACCAGGCTGATATGAATGAACTACTGATGAATTCTTCAAATAGCGATCCGGATAATCAGTTCAAAAATGCACGTGATCTCGGGGGATTCTCGCTAAGTACTTATGAATGGGATTTTGCTCCTTATATGCTTGAGTTGAAGAAGAGGATAGGGAGGAATGTAACACCTCCTCCGGCTTTTACCAAATTAGGTCTGATCTCAGGATGGTATGTAATCAGGTTCACAATTACGAGGGAAGGGGATATAAAGACATTACAGGTACTTGATTATAAGGGTAGTGAAGCTCTAAAGGAGACGAGTATCAATGCGGTTAAATACTCTTTTCCCTTTAAACCGCTGCCTGCTGACTTTCCGGAAAAAGAGCTTGTAGTTACTGGATATTTCGAATTTACAATCAGAAGATAAACGTGGAGTAGAATTGAGATGTGGGAGACTATATTAGAAGGCGGTTTCATGATGATCCCCCTCGGAATATGTTCAGTACTCTCTGTAGCTATCGTTATAGAGAGGCTTTACTCACTGAGAAGAAACAAGATCATTAAACCAGAGACTAATACGATAATCAGTAATATCAACGGTAAGGATGATGTCCATGTAGTCAGGTCATTCTGCGAGCAGAATAATGATGTGTTTTCAAATCTTGTATTGGCAGCATTGAATACAGAAAAACTCGAACCTGTTGAGATTAACACAGCTATCGAAGACCAGGGGAGGCAGGAATTGAGAAGACTTGAAAAGGGGCTTGTAATCCTTGAAACTATAGCTGGCGTTGCCCCCCTGCTTGGCCTGCTTGGAACAGTTCTGGGAATGATAGAAGTGTTTGACGGTATAACACTTGAGGGTGTGGCTAAGACAGCACCGCTTTCAAGCGGAATTTCTCAGGCATTAATCACAACCGTAGCCGGTTTGTCAATCGGTATATTTTCGCTGATCTTTTATAATACTTTTACCAGCAAGACCGAGAATCTGATAATCGAGATCGAAAAATATTCGACAAGTTTAATTCATAAGATACAAAGCTTTTCTGATAACACTTAGAATGAAAACGACTTAATATGAGACTTAGAGTAAAAAAGAAGAAAAAAGTCCTAATAAATATTACATCGCTAATCGATGTACTATTCCTTTTGCTTATCTTTTTTATGGTGTCATCCACATTCATAGAAAAACCCGGGATGGACCTGGAGCTCCCGGAATCAGAAACAAGCACAATGAAAGAAATCAAAGACCTTGTCCTTCAAATCACTCCCGATGGTGACATGACTCTCAATAGTGAAGAAATCACTCTCGAGACATTGGAAACTAAGCTTAAAGAAGAACATGAGCAGAATATAACTGCATCGCTGATCCTTAAAGCGGATAAAGAAGTGAAACACGGTGTGATAGTGATGGTAATGGATGCCGCAAAACTTGTGGGGATCCCAAGAATCATAATAGCTACTACAGAGAAAATTAAATAACCTTTCGCAACCGAGCTAACCCAAAATAAAATATCTTCAATTCAGGCAAAAAACACTTGCTTTTTGTTGTCAAAAATATTACTATCAAGTATATAAAGTATACCAATTGATAATAATATAATTATTATACATTTTATTATAAATATAAAAAGTAATTAAAGTCTACAGATTTATTTCCGATAATAATATTGAAAGGGAAATAAATGATAAAGAAAATAAAGAAGACATATTCTACCAGCGAAGTCTGTACCGAGCTCGACGTAACAAAGAACACACTGTTCAAATGGGAAAAAGAGGGGATGATAAAAAAAGTCGAGAAAGACTGGCGCGGTTGGAGACTCTTTTCAGAAGATAATGTCGACGAGATAAGAAAGATAATCCGGGATAAAAAGAAGAGAAACTTGTAGAGGTTTTATGATCTTTGTAAAAGGGATTTCCCTGCTATTAAAAAAAATGTGGAGACTTTTCAAAAAGGAAGAAGCCGAAGATATTTCCTTTGAGAAGATACCTTTATATTTCATTTCGGAGAAGCTTCTTTCAACAGCAAAGAAAAACAGAATCAACCATAGCGGCAGCTCCAACCTGCCAACTGGATTTGTAGTTAATTTTTCACCGGAAGACAGGGCATTGAGAAAGAGCGTCGAAGATATACTGGTTAAGGAACTAAAAAAAATCCTCGATAAAGAACTTCAAAAGTGGGGAGTGGAGAAACCGAAAAGTGAAATAAATGTTTCTGTAGAGACAGATGCTGCTCTGAATAAAGGTGATTTTTCAATCAATTGCAAGCATGACATCAGGTCATCAATGAAATATCCTGTTTATGAAAAAAATAAACTTTTTAAAGCTGTGCCTTTTTCCAGGAATGATCTATCCAGAACATGCATACCGCCGCCGGAAGCTACAAAAATGAAAAACGGCAGATTTGTGAGCAGGCTGCTGAATCCGGATCAAGAACCAGATATAACCATGAAATCCGGGCATGATGAATGCTGCTTGCTCGAAATCAAAGATCAAGAGAAGAAAAGGAAAATGTCTCTGAAAGAAGGAACATACTGTATTGGAAGAGGAAGGGATGCCGATATTCAGCTTAACAGGGACGATCATTCTCTTTCAAGAAAGCATTTGATCCTAAATGTGTCACATGAAGGCATAACCGTGACTATGGAAGGTAAAAATGGTGGAAAAGTAAATACGGGAGCGGTTGAAAAAGGAGCGAAATGTCTTCTTATATCAGGAGACAAAATCTATATCGGTAATACAGTATTGACTTTGATTAAAGAAGAAGTATTTTAGCACAGAAAACTACTATCCAGGAATTTATATGTTGATAGGTTTTGTTAGTACTTTGACTATTTTTTTATTATATTCATTCATCTTATTTGAAGGTGGTGAACCGGTTTGCTTATTGCTCTGCCTGTCTGGAATTCTTTTTGTCCCGGAGTATTCTAAAATTATGACTTGCTTTTCGAGGCTCGGTAATGCAGGTATAAATCTGTCTTTACAAAATAAAAGTATTTCTCCCGCGGATCATTTGTAAAAAATGACCTTTTAGGATTTTATCAGGTATAATATACGAAAGGGAATAAGTTCAATTTTCAGTCATGAGTTCAAAGTTATTAAAATCGTTAGTAAGCGATAATTCTGCAGAGAGAGAAGCGGCAGCTGTAGAGATATGTCAGGCGAGAATGCACGAACTGGTTGACGATCTGATAAATACCCTGCCCAACAAGGAACCTTCAATCAGAGAGTGCATCAGCATGGTCCTGGGTGTCCTTGGAGGAGATAAAGCTGTTGAGTTCCTTGATATGATCGGTAAAAATGATCCGGAAACTGATGTCAGGATCGCCGCTATAATCTCCAAGGAATATGCGGGTAAAATCACTTTACAGAAACTTCAGAAAGAGATAAAAGTATTCAGGGGTGAGAAATTAACCGGGGAAAAAGGTAAAGATGAAAAAGCGATAGAGGAGAAGCCCAAAAAAAAGAAGGATAGACCTCCTGAACCCGAGATTAAAAGGATCTCGGATCTTGAAGATGAATTGAATGGAAAAGGAAAGAAAAGCGGCATTGCAGGTGTGTTGAACTATCTATATGAAAAAAAGTATCTCTCGATCACGTTAAGCGTGTTGATAATAATAGCTGCGGTAATATTAGTGAGAGGATTTGTCTTTACTGAGAAGCAAGCCGGCCGTGAAGTTATAGGAGGAAACAAGACTGTTGCTCAGTTCATTAAAGAGAGGATAGCTGCAATCGACGAATTCAAGAGTACATCATTGAATCCGGACGATCCTGCTTACAGACTGCCGAAAACACTTGAGCTAAGAAGTATGGCAGGTGACACTTATGGAGACCTTTTTTCAAAGGTATATTCCAATATCCTGACAACAGAAGAGGGAATCAACACTCTGGGAGCTTTCTGGAGGAAGATAAATTTTGGTGCAAGCGACAAGTTGAACCTGATCAATCTGATGGAACTGGAAACTGATGGCGAAACCCTGCTGTTTCCCAATCCGGAAGCTATAAACCTGCTGCTTGTTGTAGAAGAAGGCAGTGTGTCATATCACAATATCAACAGTTTTGATCCGGACCTCGAAATCAATATAAGAATTAACAGTGTTACTGTAAAATAACATAACTGATTATGCGAAAATTTATATTAATACTAATTCTTATCTCAATCACATTTATATGCCTGTCTCTTGATTTCAGACCTTATCATACAGATTTCGAAATGACGATCTTTCTTACCAATAAATCAGATAAAGCTAAAAGGATCTTTCTTGAAAAGGGGAGGGTGTTTGAGATCACTAATCCCAATTCTTCTCATTATCAGAGTATAATGCTGACGGAAGGTGAAGGATGGATAGAAATACCTCCCGGGAGGACAATCAGAAAAAATGTTAAGGGGATCTGCCTCAATAAAAGTCTGAAATATCCGGAAACTGATGCAAAGGTGCAGGTAACACCTTATGTCGGTAATGATGTACTGCTCCAGGCAAAAGACAGTCAGGATAGAATTCACAGTATTACCGAATTTCCCAGAGATAATGTATCAGTAGTAACATCAAAGGGATATTCTGATAGTAAGAAGAACGGCAGAAATAGAGACAGGGAAGAAGCTTTCAGAAATGCAGTTGAAAATGCTGCAAAAGAAAGCGGATTCAGATTTTCCTCAGCAACAGTGCTCAAAAACCTGAAGATCCTCAAGACGAGTCAAAAACTTGATGTTGAAGAAAAAAGCATCAAGCTTTTGAAAGTGATCCATGAAGAATATAACGAAAAAAAAGGTGAGTATTTATATATTGGTGAGTTTGAAGTGAGATCCAAACCTTCTAAACCAAGATTGAGATACTAAACGACGGTCTAACTGTATGAGTAAGGAAAATACGAATTCTGAGAATCCGGTATTGAGAACCTGTTCTTTTCAAAGAAGAGACGGCAGTATATGCCCTGAGCCTCAAATCAATGGATCTGAATTCTGCTTCTGGCATGATGAAAAGGTCTCGAAGAGAGATCCCGAAGTAAAGCAGATGCTTGAAGAAAAAGTAAAGAAAGATCCGAACTGTGAAGGATATAAACTTAAAAATGCAGATCTTTACGACGTATGGCTGACTGAAACAA
>JANQEH010000128.1 GCA_028278455.1 bacterium | reverse complement strand
CTTCTTTGTTGCATATCTTCTTCCTTTTATATAAATCCACTCTTCTATTATATTATACAAGGAATTATTAAAAACTATATTAAATCCGTACAATTGTTTTCCGGTTTTTTTTAAATAAGCATTTATATATACCTTACTTCACCATATTCTCTTAGATAATCCTGGGGATCCGGCTTGTAATCCGGCATCTTTAAAGCAATATGATATGACTGATAATAGAATTTCCAAACATACCCTTTTTTTACTCCAAAAAAATTAACCGTTTGTCCTGCCATTACCTTTGGATCAAACAATTCTCTTTGGCGGTCTGCATCCAACCAGTTATAATCAGCCGGACCAAAAGTTGCCATCGCAGGTGTCGGATATGTATTCTGACGGTGCCTCTCGAAAAGGCCATCCATGTGACTTATTGCATCTCTCCTGTTTTCCTGATTAGCCCCATTTGCATGGGAGATATTCAGGGCATATTTTGGAGGTCCCTGGATATACATTTTGCATCCGGATAGTTGTGCGGTAAAGAACAAGTCTGCACCAGTACCTAATCTAATCGATACAATATCGTTTTCTACCCATGGCAGAATATATGCATTAAGACCACCCTGACTTTTTACGAGTTTATAAATTCCATCTTCGAGAACCAGATTCACCTTTTCAATCCCCGGTCTCAGCACAAACATCATACCCGGTACGTTGAAATCTCCTATCCTTATATCACTCAGCTGAAGATGTCTGTTTTCTAAAAATCCCAAAGGATCATCCTTAAGGGCCTCAATTGCGGATGTATCTTCAGCACACTGGATCTCTGGAAATTCTCTGCTTCCCCGCCACCATGACGGATACATTTTTTTATTCTTTATAAACATTCTTTTGTAAATCCTGTTTCAGTGTATTTATTGCATCATTCTCTAATTCTGAATTATTTTTAACAATCTGATCACTGTAGTATTTTAACATGAAAATTATATTTTTCAATCATCATAGCTGGTTTTCAATGTAACTTTTCTTCCACTCATGCAGTCACGTATATGAGATTTTCCGTCCCAGATCTTATCCGATTTTTCCTGATTGCATTTTTTACAAATCCACCATAAATTTTCAGGATCGTTATATAAAGCCTTAGCAGCATCATACCTTATCCAGATACCATCATTATCCTTATTCATATAATTTTCTGATGCAAACTTCATAATGTATTGCCTCCATGGTGTGTCATGATCAAGCTGGAATTCCTTCTTTTTAAAACCGCAATTTGGGCATTTTATATTTGATGGTCTATCTGAGATACCTAATTTCCTCAATATCCCGACGCCAAACCATGAAAATTGATCCCTGTGTACATTCTTGATAAGTACTTCATATCTTTTGGCATTTTTTAGCTGAGCACCGGCATTCTTTGCCAGCCTTAATACTTTATCATTATAATCCTCTAAATTAGACTGCTGTATTATGATACAATTATTATTGTCAGAATAGATATTATTTACGTGAGTCTGGTCTTGTTTCTGAGTAATTCTATAATAATTCACCGGTACAAGCCCTGTTGATACAGTCTGTCTGCCCCAGGAGTTTATATTCTTCTGATGTTTTCCCCCTTTCCACCAAGCAGGATATTTACGGTTTGATTGCAGTACTTTCTGAGCTGCCGGATAGGTTCTTTCCCCACACAACCAAGAATGAAATCCATGAGTACACTGGCTGCTCAGTTGAATTCTCTTTCCAAATCTGCTGCTGCGCGGGACGGGAGAAAAATATTCTGATCGACGAGGACTATCTGAAAAATTTTCTAATTCTTTGCTATTCATGCTTCGCCCCAAAATTTCACCGGTATATTCACTCCCGGTTTTTCAACCTGCAGCCGTTGAATATTGATTTTTATGATCCCGCATGTATCCTCTTATCATCTGTTCTGCATATTCATACGGCAATAATATGCCATTTTAAAACCTATTATTAATAAGTTTCGAAATCATAATTTCTGGGATCATCCCATTCCCAGATGTATACATTATTTAACGAATGATCGATATCTTCACTCGCAGCACCGGATTTAGTATAGTAAACCAGTCTCTCACCCCTATAACCATCAGCATGCGCGAAACATGCAATAGGGATACCCTCTTCAAATACTCTCTCAACTATTCGAGGTATGGCGTATGCGCACTTTGCAAACCTTGCAACGCCAACTGAAGTACAGGGTAGAAGTTTACAATCCGTAACAATAGCAGCATCCGGATCAGGACGTGCATTCAGTCTTCTTTGACCCCAGAAAGTCTGATCCGGATGCTTGGATGCATCGCTTTCTAAACCGGCAGCATCTTGTTCTTCACCAACAGGTACTGCATGGAAGCCCTCTTCATCATGCCAGATCCAATGTGCGATAAATGCCATTCTTCGATTATAGTCACGTACTACCTCAAACAATCCTGGCACAGGAGCTCTAACTTTTACTTCAGGTCCTCCCGCCATCATTCTCTGAACAACTGGAATATTTTCACTGGACTTAGTATTAACGTAAAATTTATCTTTTGAGTTTTCTCTCAATAGAAATACTGAGTCAATTTCAGGATTACGATTGTCTTTGCCAATTAATCCGGTTGTTGATTTTCTTATAGACTTATATGGAGATTTTAATTCAGACGATATAGAATATGACCGATTATTTTTCACATAAATATCTTTAAATACCGATTCACTCATTAGATTTGCTTCCATATCTAAATCCGGATCACGGATTATTGCAATCCCGTTTTCGAACGGATTTTTTACTCTGCCCTGTCGCTGTTGGATAACATGGGTGAGCTCATGGGCGAGTATTGAAAGGCTTTCTCTATCATGCGGTTTGAACACTCCGGGAGGAAAATATATATCCGATCCGGCCGTAAATGCTTTTGCTCCGATAGATTTCGCCTGTGGGCCGGTATGTATCATGACATCATTGAAATTTTCATCGAAATACTTTTCCATCCTCTTTTGTACTACAGGAGGCATTAGTCTGCCAGTTCCTTTTATATTCAGCAAGCTGCTCTGAACTCTCATTGCGGTTGCCTGTTCGGCGCGCAACTGAAGCGCTCGCTGGTCTCTGCTCTCCCGCCACCAGGAAGGGTAGGCTCTCATTTGGGGATTCTGCCTGTACTGACTATTCGTTGTTTTATACGTACTTACGAAAACCTTTCCTGAGCACGGATCAGCCATTTTCTGCATAGTAAGACGATCCTGAAGTTTCCCTCTCTTGAAGTCTTCTGACCTGAAAAAACCCTGTATTACCTTTGATTCCATATTGATCTTTTTTGATTATATATTTTTATGCCTTTTCTAATATCGTTTTATTCGTTAACACACTCGTGTTTTTCGTTTGGGTTTCCTGACCTGGCTATAGAAGTGAATAACTATTCACTTCTATTAACAAACCTTAAAACAAATATATAATTCATTTTAGATTTTCTTCTGTCTTTCAGATTTTAGGAGTATCAGATTATCTTTGTCCAAAATTTTACTTTTGTATAAAAATTCTTTTTCACTGATTCTGTTTTATAGTAAGTTTCTATCCTGAATAATTTGTCAGATTTTTTCCAACCATTTAATAGATTTAATTCACTCTCTTTTATTTCAATTCCTTTAGTTTGTGATTTTATTGAAGTATAATGATAGTAAATTGAAAAGTTCATATTATTAGGCTTATTTTTGACAATCCACATTTTGAAGTTCTCTAGCCTTTTTTTACAATGATCGCATGCGCCTGTATTATTTACAAAATGAATATCTATGGATGAAGGTTTTCGTGGTATTTTTTTCAGTTTTTTTTCAAACTTTGACTTCTTTACTTTCCAATCAGATTTGCTTTCAAGTAGAGTAAAACCGGAAGATTTCTTTAGAAGTATATTTTCCTTAAAACTTTTTCCTTTTTTCTTCCCGACACCTCTCCAGATAACAAGTTTATCTTTTAAGAATATTCTCAAGTCGTTCAACAACCAGACTTCCCCGTCTTTTCTGGTTATTTGACCATTTTTGATAAATGTACTAAATTCGTCGTGAGGTGCTATTCCTAAAAGACGATTTTTGTCAACTTCAAATTTTTCCTCTAGTCTTTTATCAAAATAAACGTATACTGATGATTCATTTGCTTCTCCCGGAATGATATAAATTTCAAAGATCTTTTTTAGTACTTCCGGATAGTCTGAGAAAAAAGTATTTATCCTAATGCTTCTCTTTTTCTCTTTCTTTACTTTTTTCTTTATCTCCTTCTTCTTTGAGTACTGAAGCAGTCTTTTAAGGCTTTCAGAATCGGGTAATGGATCCGGTATTTTATTAAATTCCGCGGAGATGGAAGGTAAAATACTGACGCTGAACTTTGTTCTTGTGGGATACATTCTATTTATGACTGCGTTTTCCATCTCCCTTGCTTCCTCATCGAGATCAGGATCACGGATAATAGCAATTCCGCTCCCGAAAGGATTTATCACTCTACCATCCCTCTGTTGTAATACATGGGCGAGTTCATGCCCAAGCAATTGAATCCCATTTTTTAAATGAGGCATGTATTTACCGGGTGCGAAGTAGATATTGTCTCCAACTGTAAATGCCTTTGCTCTAATAGTATACCCCTGTACTACATAATGAATTCTTACAGCAGACAAATCTTCATCAAGAATATCCTCCATCTTTTCCAGAATATTAAACGGCAGAGGCTTTCCTTTTCCACTTAAATACAAATCACCCGGATTTATTCGAACCGCCGTTGCCTGTTCTGCTTGTAGCTGAAAACATCCCTGGTCTCTACTGCCGCGCCACCATTGTGGATAGGTACCCGAAACAGAATTGGATTCTGATGGTATACCTTTATGCCTCAGCAACTGTCTATTGACATCTCTCCGGACTATATTCTGGTGTTCATTAGCAGGAGGAATAAAAATCCGCTGTGGATAAAAACGACCAGTTATTTTAACACTCTTCGATTCTTCAGGCTCAAAACATCCTTGCAGTACCCGATTTTGATCACTATACGGATTTTTCATTTTGCATTTCCCGCAATTTCATCAATTTTCTTACTCCATTCTCTCACATGGACGGGAACCGAATCATGATCAATTTCTCTATTGAAATGGTTTTTTAAACCGCATGGGATAGGATTTGTCCATTCGCCTGAAGAAGGTGGAGAACCAGATTCCCCATCTGGATTATCATCAGTTATCGTTACCTTAAAATACTCCAGAACATCCCTGCATTTTGAACAACACCGCTTAGAGACTATCACACTGTCACCACTCACAATATTATTCCAACCGTCAAACTCAACTCCCCAGTCAAATTGTTGTGGTTCCCCTATAAAAGCGAATCCGTTTTTCAGAATCATCTGGTTAAATAATCCTGACATTTCCGCGTGTACATGGTTAGATCCAAACACAGATTTAGCACTTCTCATAGGTTTGTCATTACCTTTTCCCAGGGAAATAAATCTTCCCATTACACCTGATCCCTGTATATCATAATAGTAGTACTCGATATTGACTTCGCCGTATTGTTTATAATGTGCTTTCCAGATCACACCGCAATCCTGTTTTTCGGATTTTCCTCCCATTGCTATTAACCTGGCCTTCTTAAGCTGTTTTGCATTAGTGATTTTCTCCAGGCTTTTCAGAAGTTCAAATCTATATTCCTGGCGTTCTTTACCGGGATCCATTGAATCGATTTCCCTCAGTAAATCCTCAAAATCACTTTTTTGAACTATTTTATTTGAATTATAATACCTTTTGCCTGAGAAACCTCTTCTCGCAGAAAAAAACATGGCTGCAATATCTTCACTAACTCTGAAGGCTTCTTCATCTAACTTCGGATCGCGGATAAGTACATTACCTTTTCCGAATGGATTTATCACTCTTCCTTCTTTTTGCTGGATTACATGAGTAAGTTCATTCGCCAGTAGCCGGATACCGTTCTTTGTATGCGGCTGATACTTCCCCGGTGCGAAATAGATATTGTTTCCTATTGTGTATGCCTGGGCACCGATGGTTTTAGCTTTAGGTGAAGTGTGTATCCTTACTTCAGAAAAATCTTCAATAAATAGATCTTCCATTACTGCTTTAACGGATTCCGGCAGCCTTTTACCTTCCCCGGCCGGTTTAAACAAGTTTATATCTATCTGAACTGAATTCTGCTTTTTAGTTGCAGGTTGAATCACTTCTCTCTTTCTTTCTCCTTTCCACCATGGTGGAAAAAGCTTTGTGTTCATACTGCTTAGCTGAATACTACAAGCCCTGATGTGTCCATTCCACCTTGAATTAGTATGTTTACCAGATGGATTACTATTAATATGCAGGGGGTTTTTTTGTGAATTTTCTACTGAGAAACTACCCTGTATTATATAAGATTTCACCTCCATAGTATTCACTTAAAAAGTCTAACTCCGATTATCTATATATTAATTATACTTTTTCATTTTAAATTATAAATCAGCAGCCACAGGAGCATGAACATCGCTTAAAAAATTAAGCTCGGCGCCTAATACTGCATTACCTGTTAATATATTTGTAACAATATGGTCTAATCCCCAGAAAAGCGCACCGGTAGTGGCATTAACAAATTGATCACAATAATTATCACAGGCAGGAAATGGATTAGCAATTCCTATCCCTGTCAGATCTCCGCGGACATTAAAATCACCTGCGATAATCGTATTGGCAGCAAAACCTCCTGACAAACCGCTTAAAATCCCTACGGATATATTTGCATGTGCCGCAGCAGAATCAGCATGCCAGTTATATATACGATATACCGTTCCCGCAACATCTGTGATACTAATACCTGCAGGAGGTCTAAGATAAATAAATCCTCCAACGTTAAATGCTGCCGGATTATAATACCCGGTCCCTGCTGCGTTGACTCCTGCAGGAAAAGTAGCGTTTCTGAATAGGAACAAGTAAGCATCTTGAGTTGTAGCATAACCTGCCCCGGTAGGATTATTCTCAGAATCAAAACAGTATCCGGAATATGCTAATCCTGAAGCGGCTAACACTGCTCCTGCCGGAGATGCCGCCGGTAGAGCACCGTGAACCGGATGAGCACCCCCTCCCGGGGCACGAATATCCGCTTTCCTTATTTCCTGTATGCAGATCATATCTACATTATGATGATTCCCGATTGTTAATATATATCTCAGTCTATCGGCAATTGTTGCTCCCGGCTGGGCTGCGGCTAGACCAGCCGCTGCATGAGCCGGAAGTGTATGACCTTGGAGTGTTCCATGATATATATTCCAGGTTATAATCAACATAAAATTGACATTTATTCAATAGAATGATTAATTTATAATCTTTATAATACCTATTGTTCTTAAGGGATTTCTTTTCTGAAACATTATTCTTCGACTCAGCCTCGTTCTTCTTTCTGCTTCCGCTTTTATTTTTTTCCTTGACTCTTCGAGAAAGTCTTTTGCTGTTCTATGCTTTAACAGTTTTCCGTAGCTAGACTGAATCGGGCTGCTGATTTTATTATAGTTCTCAGAATTGTTTTTCTTATCGAAAACGGAGAACAACCTGATTGGAGTTTTCCCGGCTTCTCCGGCTTCTTTGCCCAGCTCAGGATCACCTGACAGTGGATCACACTTTCCAAAAGGATTCTCCATCCTGCCTTCACGCTGCTGGATGACGTTGGTGAGTTCACTTGCCAGAAGCTGCATCCCGTCTTTTGTGTGTGGTTTATATTTCCCCGGGGCAAAATAGATATTATTTCCGACAGTAAAGGCCTGAACTCCAATCATCTTTGCTTTTTGGGATGTATGAATTCTGACTTCGGAAAAATCCTCATTAAATAGTTTTTCCAAAACTGTCTGTGTGGAATTGGGCATAGTGAAACCTTTCGCAGCTGGGATTTCAGAATGAGAGTCAGTTTTTAACATATTCTGTTGCTTAACCGCGGGCTGGATAGTATTCCTCTTTCTATCCCCTTTCCACCAGAAAGGATATCCTGAAAAATTCTTCTGTACTAAAATTGTTAAATTTTGTCTTTGAGATACATTATTTCCTGATTTCCGCAAAAACAAGATATTTTCCTTTTATGACAATTATTGAATATTGTTTTTAGTAAATTATAATATCTATGGTGATTTTCCGATTACTTATAGTTTGTCTTTACCTTATTAAGGATTCAATCCGAATACCTGTTTAATAAATACTTAGTATCAGATTCCAGTGAAATTCAGACTATAGAAAACCGACTGTTATTAATCTCATTTTAAGATAATAAACCATGTCCCTCAAATACGGTTCTGATCGGTTCATCGTCCGTATTAATCATCCAGTTATCATCAACCCGGCTATTGATTTTTATTGGATTTGTTAATAATAATACCCTGATTTCATTAAGCAGATCAATTAAAAAGGGTCTTCCGGTGTCTTCATCTAATGTAATATATCCATTCGCATCTATATCCCCATTAAACCGAACTGTGATTGCTTCATTAATAACGTTTGCATATTCTCTTTTATGACTTCCAAGATGCATTGTAATATCATGATTATCTGAAGTATACATTGGTAGTAAAACACCATTCACTGCAGAATTTATATAAATCCCCATACTTCTTAATGCTTGTCTTGCAAATACAGCATGACGGTCACCTGCTTCGACAATATGGTGTGCCTGGTTGTTACTTCCTCCCTGAATTGGATCTTGAACTCCACATTTTATAAGATATCCTCTTAGCAATTCAGAGGCCCTGGGACCTCTTCCATATTCTTGTCGTATTCTTCTGTTTACTTCAGATTCAACTTCCGTATCATATTCGAAAGAAGTAGCATTTACGTAATTGTCAGGATTATAATAATCAAATTCGTCACTATCTCGAAATAAATCCAAAAAGGATGTTTCCCTGGTACCAGGCCTAAAACCATATGGTTCTCGATATTGACTGCTTCTCTGAATTATTATTATATTCTTCTCTCCCTTCCACCAGGAAGGATATCCATTCTTTCTTAGTAACGAATTCTGTACAATCCCCTGTCTGCTCCCCTTCCACCAAACAGGATACCTGTCTGAATAATGCCCCTTTTTCTGGAGAGCTTTTGCATTTCCCAGCCACAATCCCGGTTGATTTTGACAATACCTGGAATAAGAACTGGATAGTTTTGCCTCAAAAATACCTAACGGTAAATTTTTCAAAATAGAATCAATCTGGTATCATTATTTTTGATGAAGAATGCCTGGATTTCATTAATTATAATCTCCAATATTATTCATCCCAGGTATAATTCTTTCCTTCAAAGGTGACGTTTTGATATATCATAAAAATTATCTCATTCCCATACCTGCAATCAAATTTCACTATGAATTTAATACACTGCTATTAAAATTATTAACCTAACTGATTGAATTGAAATTGCAGGGTAATTCCTAAATAATGCCTGACAATGCCCCTTATCGATGTATAAAAGCGATAGAACCTTAATAAAGAATCTATATCCTTGCAAATATTAGACATAACATCGCCACCTGCCGGTGTAAGAATATGAGCTACATACCTCCTCCCTGTAACGGGTAGTTCGCATGCTGCGGGATAACCAAGTGCCAGTCCAAGTGCTGTATCTAAATTTAGTGTTTCATAAACAGTTATTAAACGGACAACATTCCTAATTTGACCCGAATCAATAACCAGCATACCCTGATCAATATTCTTCAGGAAAAATGTACCGTCTTCAAACAGAACATCGATTATCGCTAAGTATAAATCCCTGAGTGAATTCCTGAGTGCAGGATGATAGTCTATCCACTGGATAAGAAACGAAGGTCTGAGTCCCAGGTAAACTAGAAGCAGGTTTACGGCTATTTCATACATATTGTTTCGTAGTGTACCTGTGCCGTCAATAACCGGGACATTTAAATAATTCATCAGGTTTCTGAATCCGGCAACCACTGCCAGGTTGACACCGTATCTTCTTGCTGTCTGTATGGCTGCAGAATTATGATTAGTACTGGAAAGATAATCCCCTGGTACCATTCTTAGCAATTCAAATGATATATTGTACTCAGAACGTGAACTTCTATTAGTTCTTTCCTTTTTCTGAATACCTTTAAAATCTGATAAGGTACTTTCACATATTCCTGTTCTCCCATCATGTTTGATAATCATTTTGGGATTTAGATTCGAGTTTGCACTACTTGTATCTTTCGTTACCTTGAATTTTTGCAGATCATCAAAATTAATCCGGGAAGCTTTTTCAGAGAATTCAGAGGGCTTTGCTTTAATCCTGTTACGCTTTATCTTTGCTGCCCTGACTGTTTTCATCTTTTTGCATAGTAGATCGATTTCTGAATTAACTGACCTTAAGTCTTTACCATTCTTTTGGACAACCGGGGGGCGTGATTTCCCCTTCCACCAAACCGGATAAGATTTTCTCTGCCGCTCCGAAATCATTTTTTTACTATCGGTATCAGAAAGGCGGTTAGTTTGAATACCGGATAAACGGGGATGTTGTTCTGAAGATATAAACCTATTCCGAAGGTTAATATTACCCTTATTATTAAATTCATCCATAGATTCTTTAATAATGAAATTCTCAAGAGTTTTGGTTCTGGTGTTTCTATTAATAATCTTCATTGTATTGCATTATATAATCCAGCTTGATTTCAGGAGCCTTGTTTTTCCGATACCGGATTTCTTTCACAACTTGATTTCTTTAGAATATCTCCTGCTACAGTCTGCCCGATTCGCTGAGCTTCCTCGTTCAAAACCGGATCCTGAACTAGTGCAATGCCGCTTCCGAAAGGATTCACAGCCCTACCCGTCTGTTGCTGCATGACATAAGCGAGCTGTGTTCCGAGAATAGAGAGCCCCTTTTCTGTTTTATAATTGAATTCTCCCGGAGTGATATAGATATCTTTACCCGATGTGAAAGCCAATGCTCCCAGCGCAGCCGGCTGCAGACTTTCATGGATCCTGACATTTGAAAAATCGAAATTCAGGATTTTTTCCAGTTTCTTACGGATACCCGGAGCCATCTGTATTCCTCTGCTTTGCAGGTCCAGTTTTTCGGGCATGAGTTGGACTGCCATTATCTTTGAACTGTCTTTAATCCGTTTTCCCTCTTTTCCAAATGGCGATAATGGTTTATTTGGTGTGGGCTTTACCGAAACACTAATCCTGCCCTTTTTTGCAGGTTGAACCGGAGATTCAGGATCCTTAAAGGGATTATGGGCTTTTGGTTTTTGCGGCGGTTTTCCTTTTTCTTTAATCCTGGTGGTTTGCTTTTCACTAAACTGAACGTTTATACCCTTTCTGCTTTTGTCAGGTTTAGCACGAAAATCAGGAGGTTCCTTCCTTCGATCACTAATACCTTTAGTGATACTTTTCTTTCCTTCTGATCTAAAAATATTCCGGATATCCTCCTTGCTTCCCCTAAAAAGACATTGAATAACAGCTGAATTTGTATTTGTATTCTTCATATCAGCCTCGGTTTTTATTAATGATGTCAATGTTTTACACTACTCAATCTACAACGGTAACCTGCCCCGGATTGACAATGGATATTACTCCTCCATATGAACACATCAACTTGCTGGTGTTGTCTATGATCGGCATGTTCGCTATTAATACAATAGGATTACCGGGAGACCAAGGCGCTGCTGTAACAGGGATGCATGCTTGCGGTTTAAGAACACCGGGCGGCGGAGTTGCAGTTGCTGCTGCAACAACAGGATTAGCCGGACAACTACACACTCCGAATGGAAGTATGTTAACCATTGGTTTGTTATCCATAATATTAGCGAAAGGTAATGTCTGGACAACTTTATTCGTCGGCAGTACCATAAGGGTTGAAGGAGCAGCTCCGAAACTGCAAGACATTGTTGCTCCACCACATACTGAAACACCCATTTCTACATTCTCCTGTTTACTCAGATCAATTAGTTATATGCTCTCTCAACTCTTCTCACCGGAAGAAATGTCTCCTTCGGGCAGGAATTTATTTAAAATGCTGTTTACCTTGTTTTTGATATCTTCGGGTTTTCCACTCTCGTCTATCTCAGTCTGGAGATTCATTAATTCCTTTACGTACTTCATTTTATCCTTTGTTTGTTTTTCGTTATAAACTGATTCCATGTGCATTCTCTGCGACTTGATTTCTTCAGAAATATCACCTTTAACAAGAGATTCAACAGCCCGGACCATCCTGTTCAATATCCTGAAAACCACAGATGCTGAGAATCCCCCAATCAGAGCAAGCAATGGTTTCGAGAATGAGGCAGATGCGATCTCACCGGTTTCTAGAGGCAATAGTTCTGCGAGGATTAGCCCGGCTATAAGTCCGAGGACAAAGCGAATCCAGTATGATGATATATATTTCGGATCATAAGTTCCCTCAACAACATACCTGTTTATTTTATATAAAGCTGCGAATGATGCTCCTATTCCTGCAGCAGCTAAAAAGAACAACTCGTTCACAAGAAGATCCAAACCGGACGACTTCAGGATGTTACCGGCATCAATATTAGTATTTACTTTGCTTGAAAGGCCTATCAGGATAAATGCAACCAGGAATACCAGTGCTGCAAGCATCATCTGTCTCACAAGTGGAATAGGACCAAGAAACTGGAATAATCTCTTTTTTGCACGTTCGGTGGCAAGGAGTAGTATTGTCTGAGGTTTGGCGGGAGCGATCAATTCCGAAAGAACACTATGCGCATACGCCAGATTATCAATACTGGTTTTCACAGCAAGTTTTTTGGGAACCTTAACGTCAGTATCTGAAGAGACTCCCTTATTAGTCTCTTCCGAAATTTGTTCGGGAACCTTTTTTTCGAAAATTGCTGCATCTATAATATCGAGTGTTTTTCCCGGAATCTTCATACCTGATGATACTGCATATTTCGCCATCGCAACGGTTTCATTCAGAATCTGATTAAACAGTTCAGATTTTACATCCCCCTTTTCAGTTTTCATATTTCCCCCTTTATATTAATATCGATCCGAATTAGTTCTGCTCCTGCGGAATTAATATGTAATCCAGATCATTTCGTTTTTATTCTTCCTCTTTAGTCTGGATTGTGATCAATCCTTCCTCCATTCTAACAAGCTCGGTATCATTCTCAAGAACTCGTTTTATACTCAATACCGGTTTATTATCCTCATATATATGGCGCATTGAGGTTTCATCTTTCTCGTCTTTCCCGAACAGAATATGATTTCCCTGTGTATCATGAGGCAATCGCACACGGGGGCCCCATTCCAGCACTCTGTCTATGTATGCGCTAAAAAGATTCAAACCTATCAGCAATTTTATATCCCTGTAAAATGGAAAATAGAAATGTGGATTTAAATAATCGCATTCAAATAGAATTCTTATTTCTTTGTCCCATAATGGGATTTTTATCCGGTATTGATCCTGAGATGTATTCGAGTCTTTTTCGATCTGATAAGTTTTATCCGGATCATCACCTACTTCGCAGATTATTTTCCCTTCAGCAAATACGGGATAAGACGGTTTTCTGAATTCGGGTAAATGGATCCATTTTCCTGCCTTTTGTTCAAGCATGGTTGTAAGGTGAGTATTATATTGTGTAAACTCACAATCGATATCATTTTCAGGATTCTGATCCACAGCCATTGATTCGTAAACGATATTATATGTTCTGAACTCTTTGTCAAGTATGAACATTTTATCGCCCCATCCGCTACTCTTGATCCTAACTAATGAACCCGGGACGATAGCTAACTCCGGATATTTCTTAAGGTCTACTTCAACCTCGAATTCGCGGACTTTCAGTTTATTTGTTTCAAGAGTTTTCAGAGATGTGAAATGATCCTGAACAGGTATTCTGACCAGGATTTCTTTATTGATACCTTCCACGGCCTGTTCCTGAATGATAGGCTCTGTCACCGGTCCTTCAGCAAGACCGTTTCTCATTTTGATATTGTTACGAAAAACGGGGAACCATTTGATTTGATTCACCTCGATATCTTCCGGGCCAAGATTTCCCGGCTGTCCCTCAATCTCTTTTTCTCCCTTAATTTTGTATTTGTTATTTTTGTAATCATATATCATTACACCGTTATAGAACGATATAAAGCTAATAAGGAAATCATAAAACGAAGCTTCATTTCTCTGTGCTCCCAGTCCCAGACAGATCATAGGTCTTTGCTTTGTCAGAATATCCCAATCCATCTCTATCGAAATTCCTTCGACCACCTGACTTTCAATTACATCTTTCATGGTTGTCTTCACAACTAAATCTGAAGGAAAATGCTGTGTCCAGAGGACTTGGGCAGGATCTTTAAAATACACTTCATATTTCCGATATAGCACCGGATTTTTCTTAACTCCCGGATAAAAAATCTCTTTCACAGATTTCTCTGTTACGAGTCCTTTGATTTCGATCGGATCCGGAGCAGGATCCGGCATGTTGTAAACAGCATTAATACCCAGACTTATACCTATTAGATCAGGCGAAGCGAATTTGGTGAAAAGGTCGTCTTTTCTCTGGTCTGACGGTGCCCAGAAAACCAGATGCCCTTCAAATCCGTAATTGTGAAGTTCAAGCCGGCACTTTTTAACATTAGCGCCAGGCACATTTATTGTTTCACCTTTGATATTCAGCTTGAGGTTTAATTTCAGGCTTTCCGAAAACATATCACTCAATGTTTTATTATACAGTTAAATACAGAATCTTTCGATCTTAGAGATCACATCAAGGATTATTACATCATACTTCTGGAACGTCATGTTCATATTTTATGATTGAGAAATCCTTCCATGTCCACTTGATAGTATTCTTTTAGTATAGTTATCTCAGGACTACGTTCTCCCATATCAATAGCTGATAATTCTTGGATATTGTCCGCCTGCAAAGCAAGGAATTTCTTGAACAATCCAGGGAAGTACAATCTTGGGTCAAAAGCATCTATCTCTTGAAAAATATCGTTCTGTACGATCGCTGCCTTCGTATACTCACTCTTATCCATGAGCTTTTCAAACAATTTCAATTTCAACAGAAAAAGTCTAAGATTATGTGAATCCTCAGTCATTAGATTTTGATAATAACCAGCTATGTCTAATAATTGATTCCTATTAATCTCAATACTTGTATCAGGTAAAGACTGAACTTCACTGGAATCAGTTATATCCGTCTCAGTATTATCGTTTAGAACCATTTCTTTCAGATCAATATACCAATTCTTCAGATTTACCAGACTATCCGGGAAGGAAAATTCAATTCCCCTGAATATTGACTCAAGAGTATTGGCTAAATTATCCAGCTCATTAATATTCTCATCGATATTCAAATCTTTCAACTCTGAATAATCGGTTCCTTTATTTCCTGAATGAGCTTCAGTTCGACTCATCTTTCTCTCGACTTGATCAAGAAACCAAACAAGACTCTTCCGAATATGCATTTCTTTCTTTCTTTCAGGCAATAGAGTTTCCATATCTTTCGAAAGAAGTTTGACGATACATCGTACATACGGAGCAATGTCTTTTGAACCTGTAACAGAAATAAGCCCGTATAGTGAATATGCTATTATTCTTATATCATAAATTCCGGTTTCGATCAGATATTCTGAGTTTTCAATAAGACTACTGTAGTCACCTCGTTGTGCAAATATTACAAGTTGATTAAAATCTTCTTCGTAGTCTTCAGGATGAATATCTTTCTTATCCTCGAGAGTACCATTAAGAATATTTAGACTCTTATTTTGCATGAATTTAATTCTCTTTCCATGTAACTATAATCCGTGTCGTATGGCACATATCCTTTGAATATCCTGACACGCCTGTTTCTTGTATCTCCACCGAAGAAATGATCATACCCCAGATTGGATTGGTTATAAAGCTTCAGCCATTTATCTGTGATAAAAATATCCAGATTTATCTCAAGGTACATCTCAATCTTATTAAGAAAAGGGAAAACCAGCTCCTTCAGACGCTGCCTTATCTCATCAGGAAGAAGCTGAAAATCCATCCAGTATTCACAATCATAAATCAATAGTATTCTAACTCCCGGAATAGGATATTTTTTTACTCCCCCGATAGATGAAACTTCACCTAATACTATATCGCCAAGTAACATCTGGGATGTCTTTTTGCTTTCAGTGATTTCTTTTTTTTCTATCTGTACCTGCAATTCAGGATAAACAAGCTGGAAAAGCCAGTGCAGTGACTGGATAGACCTCATATTTTGAAGCACCACGTAATAATACTTTGTTAGTTCCCACTCCCGGAAAAAGTATTCATTTATCTCCGGGTAAGTATTTCTCAAGTAATCAAGTATCAATAAATGGTCAAAATATCTGAAAAAAGTCTCCATTAATTCTGTATTTATCGATTCGTTCTCCATTTTCCTGAAGAAATAACCCGGTAAAGGAGACTGCGTACTAAGTAATCCTGCATTAATATAGATCTCCACCCGGTCGTCTTTTAGATTGACGTGGCTGATCAAGCTCGACTGAGAGGCCATATTTTCAAAACTATGAAATAATACCTGGCACTCATTATAGCCTTCAAACTTGAGAATTCTTAGTAGTGCCAGTACATCGAATTCAGCTATACGAGAATTAATTTTTTTCTCTAGTACTTCAATATTTCCAACTTTTGTCTGCATTATTTCAAGAATTTAAGTTATTTTAGCTGCTTCTACATTATCCAATTTGCTGAATCCTTTGGTATGCATTATTCCAGGGCCTCAAGATAGTCTTCGATCAACTGAATTGATAATTCAACCTCAGAACTATAACAATTTACCTCATCTAACGTTATTTCATCGGTCGTCATCAAAGATAATAATCCTTCAAAATTCTCATTCAAATTGTCTATCATAATTAACAGGGCTTTCTTTACCTCATCATCATTAAATCTTATCTCAATGGTTTTTCTGAAATCATTAAGAGTGGTCATAAGCCCGCTATTTAGCTCTTCAATGCTAATCATTGTATCCGTGATATTGTTAACTTAGTTTCGCGTCTGGATTCTATCAATCAGATTTGATCCCTGATAAAATCCTTAATTCGAACATTTCCATATATCCTTTGATCTTAGCTTCATCATCAATGTATTTACCTTTGAATCCATGTTTAAGGCAGAAATAATACAACTCGCAGACGAATTTGTCTATTTTTTCCTTCTTAAGAACAACATTTACTATCCTGAAAAACTTTTCCCCCCCATTCTTTGAGTTATAAATCTTTTCCTGAAGTAACTGCCATTTTAATGGATTACTGCTGAAATAATTAGTAAGTATCAATTCATCAAAATATAATACGATTGGGACCAGAACTAATTTTGCATCATCAGCAGGTAAATTGAAATCCATTGTTTTTTTGAATTCTTCAATTTCCTTAAGCAATTCATTATGTATTTCTGCGACCTTACTACCATTACCGTTTACAGGTGTGAGATCATTCTGGATACTGAATAAAGGTTCACAGATTCTTTCCATGTTTTTAAATATCGTAAAAACTGATTCCCATTTTTTATTGAGCATTTTATATCTCACTTATGTGATTGATTGAAACATCACTCTTAACGACTCCCCTTATTTCCACATCTGTAAATGGAATCCATACCCTCAAGATTCGATTGGCATGCTCCATAAATGAATCGATCAAAGGCTTCATAATCGAACCATATTTTTTTAAAGATAAATTGTAAGTAAGCTTTGTTGATGAGCCCATACTGTTACCATTTCCCGATTGATTATGCTTCTCAATTTCCAAATCCAGCATAAGATCTCTGACTATTGCATAATCGCGCCCCCATACACTGGAAAACAAATCCAATAAGAAGATCAATTCTTCAAGATTCAGGAAGTCATTGTGCTTCAAAGAAGTTATTTTCAGGAATACATCCGAGTCTCTTTTGAATTGGATTTCTGAATGTGGAATCACTTTTCCGGCTATTTTCCATTCCAATCCGGGAACGTTCAACTGGTTTGGCTGGACCGTTAATTTCTGCCAGAGATTCTCGCTTAGTGAAGGCTTAAACCAGAGGCCATCTATAACAACCTGAACATTCTCTTCAAAGGCACCCGGCATATTAGCATTTATATATGGCTGTGATACTCCCTTGTCAGTTAATATATATTCCAGTTCATATGAGTCTGTATTCCCTGATAATATTCCCGGTCTGACAGGGATCATCGTATTTTTTTCAGTTTTATATACTGCATTGACCGAATGAAGCTTTAGATTCTCTTCCAGCTTAGGAGGATAAATGGGATATCTGGTTTTCGTTCCATCAATAAGGATGGGTTCTGATTTTTCGGATCTAAGATTCTCAATCGGTACAACAAATAATTGAAAAATGTCCTTATTCAATGAGATGTCGGCAGGTAATGGGCTGTCAAGATCAAGGATAATCTTCATATTACTCCATCCCCCGTTGAAACCGCATAGATTTATATTCAGATATAAAGACTGCTCCGGGAAGTGGAAAAAGAGGCGCTCTTTCTCTATCGGATGACAATCATCGTGTGATTTCTCAGGTGCTCCAATTGAGAATTCACAATCAATAAAATCACTGTCATCGAAAGATACGGATAGTTCTTTTAAAGAATGTTTAAGGTAATGCTGAAGTGTAAGCGATTCAACGTAACTGTTTAAATAATTCAGATAAAAACTTAGTTTTCCGATATCTTTTGAAATATCAACATAAGTATCGAGAGATATAACGATTTGCGGTTTATTACCCGAACGTGTCTGACACTCCAGACCTGATACAGTAAATGGAAAAACTTCCAGGTTATACAGTGTCCTGAAGTATGCGCTATCGCCTGATTCAGTAGTAACTATTAATCCCGTATTTTTTTCGATCTCTACAGGTTCAACAATACTATGCGGATTGATCTTCAGTAATCCAGTTGCTGGAAGAGGTGAACTCAGAAATGGGCATATTTGACTAAAAATGCGTTTGTGAAGCCTACTGATATTCTCTTTACCGGCCAGACGTGTACGAGCAGAAAAGACTGCCATTGATTCAATAAGTCTCTTAATATCGGGATCGTCATTCTCAAGAGGAATATCTGTAAAGAAATTAGAATATCTTTCCCTGAAATTTTCAAGATACTGCATTTCTTCCAGAAACGCTGAATATATAAATTCGTCTAAATGCATATCATATTTTACCCTGTTAACCTAATTTAATTAGATTCCCCTGTACCTGTACCAGTGTTCCCTTAATAGTCGTTGTCTGACCTTCTACAGTAGTCATTGTACCTTTGAATCCTGCATTTATACTTGCAGTTGCCTGCAGATTCGTACTTGTTTTCAGATTCATATCAGTTGTGCTCGAAACCTCATATTTCGCTCCGGATGTGTGCTTTGTATCCTGTTGAGAAATACACTCTATCGTTCCTGCATTCAGTTTGAACTTCTTACAATCGATTGTGATACTATCCGGTTTCTGTACAATAGTGCTGGTTTCACTACCGGCGCTTTTCAAAGTGATGGATTCACCATTTAAAACAGCAGTCTGGATAATACCGTCATCATTGTTCTCAACAGTGATAGTGATCCCTTCCGTTTTACTAAGTTCGATCCGGCATACTAATGTTCCCATTGAACAAATCCTTTAAGGAAAACACAAACTTATAACATATAATATTTGATGCCTGTCAATATTCGAATATTTACATACATTCACTATAATATAATTCTCCTTGCTGTCAGTATTTTGTTAGATTTCTCGAAAATAATATTAAAAACAAGCTCCTGTTTGCCAACAGAACTGACAACTCTTAAGAAAACTTGCTTTGGTCTGTCAATATTCTCGAGAGAAATTTCGTGAATTTTGATTCTTGGCTCAAATATTTCAATATTACTTCTAATCTCATCAATTATTCTAGGTATGAACTCATCACATATCAGATAATCCCTGAAATCAAGCATGC
Source organism: bacterium (assembly GCA_028278455.1). GTDB lineage: Bacteria > SM23-31 > SM23-31 > SM23-31 > SM23-31 > JANQEH01. The sequence continues at coordinate 96 of JANQEH010000128.1, read as the reverse complement.
CTAAATCTTTTATAAAAGAACCATAAAACTTCTGTGTATTTAAAATATTATTAAGATTATCAATAATATTTTCCAGGGGAAGACTGGTTGAATGTT
>JANQEH010000067.1 GCA_028278455.1 bacterium | reverse complement strand
TTTTTATAACTCTCAATCATGTCATAAAACTTCATGTAAGCACGATAATTGTTTCTTATTAATTCCTTTAGTTTAAGATTAATTGCTATTTCTAAACTTCTTTCAATGTAAGATTGTGTGTTTTCAACTATTCCCTGTTCAATATTTACAAATGCCATATTATTCAGGACACTCGCAATACCTTTACTGTCTCCAATATCTTCTCTGATTTTCAAGGATTCGGCCATGTAAATCCGGGCCCTGTCATATTTTTCAATGTCTTTGTAAACAATAGATAAATTGTTCAATGTACGGGCTATCGAACGTTTATCGTCACGTTTTCTTTCCATTTCCAGTGCAATATTATAGTGCTCTAGAGCCCGGTTATAATCCCCCATGTTCCAGTAAACGACTCCGATATTATTATGGCTAAGTGAGATAGATGGATCATCCTTAAGGTTAAGGTTCTTTTTTATCTCTAGTGATTTCAGGTAGCAGTCTAATGCTTTGGTATAGTCATTTAAATTTCTGTATATAATACCAAGATTAGTGTAGGTTGATGAGACACCTTTCAGGTCTCCAAGTTCTTCTTTTATCTTAAGCGAACGAAAGTAGAAATCAATAGCATTTTCACTATCTTTGATCTTCCAGTATGCAACACCGATGTTATTGAGTGATTTAGCTATTGCCTTTCTGTTACCAAGCATATCCCGGATCTCATAACTTCGTTTGAAATTGTCCATGGCAGCCTGATAATTACTTGACCGGGAGTAAATGATACCCAGGATTTCGTAAATATTTGCAGTATTTACTTCATCACCTGTGTTCTGATAATATTCAAGCACTACATTATAATGACTAATTGAATTTTTATAATCGTTTATTCGTCGGTAAAGTCTCCCTAATCTGCTATGGATAACTTTTTCCGATTCGGGATCACGCAGATAATTATAATGCATCAATGCCTTGTTATAGCTTTCCTCTGCCTTTAAATAATCTTTACATTTATAATATAAATCACCCAGAATTTCCAGAGTTTTTCCGATCCCTTCATCATCTGATGAAACCTGGTATAGATCTAACGCTTCAATCGCATAGACTATACTTTTTTCAGGTTTTTCTTCCATATTAGCTTTGATCAGTTTATATAGAACTTCAGTTTTTTCCTGGCCAGTTACTTCTTTCAATTTCTGCTCGAGCTCTCTGATATCAGTCTGGGCTGCTAAATCCATTGAAGCTAAAACTATCCCAATAATAACGCATAGATTCAGTAATTTTCTTTTCATGTAATTTGGTCTTTCAAAAATATGGGATGGTAGTCTGAATTATAACTCTTACTTTTGAAATTGTTTGATAAGAAATCTGATCTCTTTGACTAGTGTTTTGCTCTTTACGGGTTTTATGAGGACTTTATCAGCTTTACATTTATATGCTTTTTCTATGTTCTCATTAGTACCATACCCTGTTATCATAATAATAATTGTAGCCTGGGTGTCAGGATTATTCTTAATACTTTCACATACTCTGAATCCATCTAAAAGAGGCATCATTATATCCAGGATAATCACATCCGGAGAAAATTGCGAAACCATTATACCAGCCTCATACCCGGTATCTGCAGATCTAACTTCGAAATCATTATGGAATCTGCTAAGATTCTTCACCATAGAATTTCTTACCTGATCATCATCATCTACGACCAGTATTTTCCACTTATACTCACACTCCTTTTCAGTGATAGGAATATTGTTTCTTCTCATGAATTTTACCAGGTCTTCCTTAGGAATTCTACGATGCCCTCCGGGAGTCTTATAAGCCTTTAATTCGCCGGATAATATCCATCTGTTTATCGACATGAAGCTCGAATTGCAAATTTCCGCAGCTTCAAAAGTAGAAAAAACATCTTTTTCACTGAGTGCAGCACACATTATGTTAATTATGTTAATTATGTTTTATTTTGTGTCAGTAAATTAACATAAATATTTGCTTATGTCAAGTGTTTAATTTGAGAATACATTGCCTATGAGGTATATTTCAAAGGAAGTCAAAAAAACTGAGGATATCGATATCCCGGCTTATTCGATTCATGTTTTCCCGTTTTGGGATTTAATGGAAATATCACCTGGTAGAGAAGTCTATTAATAGAGTTCACCTGGTTCCTGCAATAAGATATCTATTACTTCTAATCCGGGCTATGAATTTAGTGAGTCGATTTAAAGTGATCTTCACTGCCTCTCCGCTAGGAGTGGGTGTTCTTTGAATACCACTGTATATCTCTGCTCCTCCGAATCCTACACTTTTCTTATACCTGGCGCTTATATCATTGCTTTTGGGGAAAAGACTCATTGAGAATCGGATTACAGTCTTATTATTACCGGGAAAAATGCTGTAGTCTAGATGCCAGTAATATCTGCAGGAAGAGGTCAGGACTTTTGCCTTTTCTTCATCAGGTAATTTGCCATACTGGTGTCTATTGATGACCTTGAAACCAATTGATGAGAAATAGTCTTCAATCTGAGGCCTTATCCCTCCTGCAGATAGATCCCCGCTTGTTTGATGCCTAACGCCCGACATATATGATTCCATCAAACCGAAAAGAAAATATTTACATTTCAATAATACGAGCCCTTTTTCCTCGTTTGTCTGAGGATTCCCGAAATTGCCGGCACATCCGGTAAACAGCAGGATAACGATTGTTTTATAAATATGTCGTCTCATATATATTCCTGGTTCATCATATGTTATTAATACGTAATAATTGGTAAAAATCCTAATTGGAGTATATTTTTATATGTAGAGAATGGGATCTCTGCTTTCGCGAGGTTGACTTAGAGGGGTAAGGATGAATTATAAATGAAGGACGAATAATGAGAATTCGGATGGCAGGAATTATGTAAATCGCGATCCGGTTAAATAATTATTCTTTTTGAACTAATCCTATGTCATTATTATCTTATTCAAACAGAAAGGAAAAACGGGCCGTGTAAGGATCTGCGGCCCGTTTTCGTGCAGTTGGAGGAATTATTTCTTAATTGGAATCGGAGATTCCAATTTACTGTGCCTGTCAATCCGGTCTCTTGCCTTCCTGATGTATTCCATATCGATGATATTTCCTGCCTCGTAAAAGGATGGTGTTGTATCTGGCTGACCGACACCGCCGAATGTATAGTTATCAACCATCAGCAGCTCGAGTTCTTTACCGGGTATGGGAAAATGGACTGGTGTACCTGCCGGCATATGAACCACCTTCTCTCCTCCGATCATAAGATCCGACCATCCTCTGTAATCGAAAAAGCAGATCCCCGTCATCTGGGTTTCCATCCTTTTTTCATAGCACATCCATTTCCAGAGCTCGAGATTGGATTCCTCACCCGTAAGAGGCCCCATCTCACCGCTGGAAACTCTCGTCCGGTTGATAAGCTCGGCAATTTCCTCCTTAGTCCCTCCTCCGTATCCTCTGAGATATGCCTCCGCTCTCAACATATCCATTTCGCTCATCGTTAAATGAGGCATAGGCCCATAAGCTTCAGGATACTGGTATTCGAATTTCTTCGGCCTGTAATATGACCTAACATATTCAAACCTGCTTGGGGCATAGTTTGCATACCTGCAATAAAACCACTTGCCATCAGTTAATCCTGTAAGGTCACCTGTCACTCTGCGATCAGAACTGTGTATTATAAACTTGCTTCTAATATCTACACTTTGATGAAGCCAGTTTAAGTAATTCATTGAAGTATCTGATGGCCCTAACAACCTGTTACTGGCCATAAACCACCCATTCCAGTTTGATGAGAATTGCACCGGATGCCACCAGAAATTATCATCACCTTCCGGTGAAAAATCCTCAGTTATCCCGTTATCGATATGGGATAAGACCGAATTCCAATCTATTGCCTCTCTTTCAGCATTACTGCGGGATTTCAACACTAAATACCGCGCTATGAATGAATGGCATATCTGTGCAAGATCATTATTCGTAATTGTCAGGCCGTTGATCCATGTGGCAGGTAAGGTAAAATCATTCCTTCTGCAGACTTCGATACATCCCAAGAGATAGTAGATCCCCCTTTTAACCAGATCATCATAACTGCTGAATTCCTGCATTGTATCCAGAGTATGTGATTTTTCAGGTAGAATTAATCCCCTGTCGAAGAAAAGACCGAGATACCCGTATGAAAGCCCCCTGCAGAAATTAATGAAAGCTATCGCTCTCTTGGTATCAGTGGTTCCAGGATCTCCGATCTCCAGTCCCTCTGTGATACAGATCAATGCATCTGTAACATTGGATATGGCATGATAATTCCCGTACCAAGGTGCTTCGTTGAATTCTCTATAACTGTAGGCAGGACTATTGTTCCACGCTTTTCTCGGTTCAGTAATTAAATCCCTCATACCCCAATTACCCCAATTGGCAGCTTTTTCATCTCCAATAACCGATAATCCGTTGCCCGGGTAGAAACCATTCACTGCGAACCAGTATTCCCTGAAAGCCCCGGCAATAAGCCCCTCGATATCCTCCGGAGTTACAAGAGCCCTTTTGAAATTGGGATCGTTGTCATTCCGGATGTCCATGTCCGTCGTGCATGCTGATAACATAACCAGTACCAGCGGAACAATTAATAAATAATACTTTCTTTCTTTGACCATTTTTAACCTCCAGAAGTGTGTAAAACATTAACCCATTTGAAATCATTTCCTTTCCGGTATTTTCTCCTTTGATCTTTTTCCTTTGTTTAGACGTTCTTTTGCTGCCTTGATATACTCCGAATCGATAGTATTTCCGGTACTACTGATCGACGGTGTTCCTCCCGTCTGCCCGACACCTCCGAATGTATAGTTATCTTCCAATAACAATTCGAGCACTTCACCCGGAACCGGGAAATGAACCGGAGTACCGGCAGGAACATGGATCACTCTCTCCCCATT
>JANQEH010000065.1 GCA_028278455.1 bacterium | reverse complement strand
CTACATCGGGTGATCCGTCGCAGAACGGGATGGTCATCACCTGGGCAGGGATAGTACTGGGCCTTGGTTTCGTACTATCTTTCGGATACTGGACGACGGATTTTCTTGTAGTTCAGAGGGCATTCTCCGCTAAGAACCTCCGGGCGGCGAGAATGACGCCGATAATTGCCTCGTTCTTCAAAATGGCGCTCCCATTTATCGTGATACTTGCAGGGCTGGTGGCGCTGGTACTTGCAAGGGATCCGGGATCGGGATTCAACCTTCTGCAGGAAGGCGGAACAACCAACTATGACTCTGCCCTACCCCTACTGATCGCAAGGTATTATCCAACCGGTTTAATAGGCCTCGGGGTAACAGCACTGCTTGCTGGGTTCATGGCGGGTCAGGCAGGCAACATCAGCGCATTCAACACGGTATGGACGTATGATATTTATAAATCTGTATTAAATAAGAATGCATCTCCTGAACACCTCTTGTGGATGGGGAGAGTTGCTACCATAGTTGGAATCCTGCTCAGCATAATAACTGCATACTGGGCGAAGAGTTTTCCAAGCATCATGGACTACATGCAGGCGATCTTTTCGTGGGTGAACGCACCCCTGTTCGCAACGATGCTCCTCGGTATGTTCGTTGTCTGGATAACCCCGAACGGAGCATTCTGGGGGCTGATAACAGGTATGGGTACATCGTTCGGGCTGTTTCTTTCTGTCAAGTTCGAATGGATGGACGGCACCCTGCTGACCTTATCCGACCAGGCCAGTGACATGGCGGCTAATTTCTGGCGGGCATGGTGGGCATGGCTGATCTGTTTTGCAGTTACGATTGTGATCAGTCTTTTCACGAAGAAAAAACCAAAGGAAGAACTCGTCGGGCTGGTCAAGGGACTGACCGAGGAGAAAATAGATAAAGACGTTGAATATTTTAAAAAGCCGGAATTCTGGGCGGTCGTTTCGATCGTGATCTGTTTAATTCTTAATATCTGGTTCTGGTAGGAGAATAAAATGAAAACTATATGGTATTTTGTCGGACTTATATTAGCAATGGTAGGCGCAATACTTATCTTCACGGATATATATTACATGATCTCTCCCGGTGAGGAAGAGAAGATCCTCTCGAACCTTCACCCCCGCCTCTGGTGGGGAACGCTGATGGTGATAGCCGGTGTCCTCTTCCTGTATAAGAACAAAGGAGTTACCGTGGATTGAGGGAGTTACAAGTATGAATTTACAGTATTAGAAATACTCTACATTGTTAAGATTTTACTAATAATTATTAATCTCAGGTAGCTACAGATTTCAGCAGACATTATTGTCCTTTAGCTACATGCCTTATCTTCTGTTCTATCCCCGAAGCTGCAGGCTATAGCCTGCGTTTTAAATTGCTCAACCAATCGGTGAAACTGATAATCCTGCCTGTCTTTTTCATTCTATTTCAACCAAATTCAGGTGAAACTAACCAACTGCTGGGACAGACATTCCTGTCTGTCTTTACTTTTTGTAATACATCCTTGATCAGATATTCAATTCCATTTTAGTGCAGAAAGGATTGTATGTCCTACTACAAAAGGATACGCGGGCTGCAACGAAAGTGGTCACTTAAATGGTTGTATCCAATCATACATGAAAGCCTGCGGTTACCAATAATATTGAAACTCTATATACACATAAATTTAAAATTCTTATTTTCATGTCATCCTGAATTTAGCTTGCCCAACACAGTGCGGGATTTCATGATCTAAAAATAAGATGTAGAACCAGCCGCAATTGATAGACAGGCAAAATCAGATTGAAAACTTCACTTTATCTATGTAATGGAATTACGTATATATTAAATCTCACCTACCTGTTCCATACCACAAAATACCTAACTAAGAGACACCGGCTGGCGTCGACTGCGAGGCTAAGGCCGTTTTTCTGCGATTTCAGTTTTGTTATTAATACCTTAAGCAGATTTTTCAGCTATTTATTATCAGTTTATACGGGGAAAAAGCCCCGGCGCCCATTTATTTAAAAGAATACGGACGGTCGCTGGCCACCTGTTATACAGCCACCTTATTATAGCTTTTTCATCCATGATAATTGACGGCAGGACTAACAGAAGCCAGAGCGCACCTGTTAACGGAAAAAATCCAAGCCTGAATAATTCCCTTATTATTTTCTTGATCAAATCCCACAGATCGATACTTGAAGAAGTAGAAACCGGAGGTGAAGGCACAGTGACAACTGTCCCGCTAAGGTTGATCTCTTTGGTTTCGGATTCATGAGGCTGCTCACCATTGCAGATAACTTTTACTGTTAGATTTGCTGAAGGATTATCCCTCACGGCCTTAATCGCAAGGTGCCCTGCCGAAACACCTGTAGGATGAATATCTCCAACATCATTTCCAATATACTGCTCAATAGTACTGCCATCTAAATAGAATTGAGCTTTACATGGGTGCATAATTGTCGGGACAAGTCGAAAAGTTGCCCGTTCATCCTCTCTTGTAAGCGGTTGGGTACGGGTAACATCAAAATTACAATATTGACACATAATTTACTCCCTATTATCTATTAATAGTAAAATATTATGAGTAAATTTAGTTATATGCAAAGCTACAACCTGACTGGATTTAAATGTTGAGTTAAATACATGTTTAAATCCCGGATATAGCTGAAACAATTTTTTGATTATTAATTAAATAAGAGTCAGAAAATGAAGATGTTACCCATATGACGTTCTGTCAAGATTATAATCAATAAACCCATGTATACAATAATGTAGAAATAGTAATCATATTTTGAGATAAATACAAGACTATTTTTACTGAATATACCGGACCTCCCTACCTGTACCCTACCGCGAAGTAGGTGACGAAATGATGGAGATTGGCGTCGCCTGTGAGGCCAAGGCCGTGCTCCTGCAGATCAAGCCATGGTTCGGATATGCTTGTACCATACCTGAGGAACATACCATCGAGATTCCTGCCGTTGATCTTCAGATTGAGTTTGTTAGCGAAATTCACTCCGAACGGCGCTGCGAACCTGCCGCACCATGATATTTTATACTTTGAGATATCTTTCTGGTCTACAAGGCGGGTAAATAGTGTTCTTATATTATTCGTTCTTAACCTTCCTGTAAGGTATCTTCTGATGAGTTTATCATCGAGTTTGGTTGCATCGTTATATCCCTTAGCATCGCAACCGTAAGGATGATAGTCGTAGTAACTCCATCCGTAATCACCGTAATGCTGTCCGTCGGTTGATATCAGGATCGCGACATCCTCTCCGAGATCCAGGTTGTTCGCGGATAGTACGTATGCTACAGCATCTGAGAACTCCTGTCCCCTTTTTTCCATTGTTTCCCAGTCCATAAATGGAATAAGTACAGGTACGATATCGATTTCTCTGTTATAATACTGCAAATACGGGATCATGGCCTCGAGGGAATGTTCCGTTTCGATTACCTGGCGGTTGACAGTATATGACTCTTCCGGGAGAGCCCTTATGACCTGTTCGCGAAGGCCGGAGATACCGACCTCACCGTAAGGTCCCTTCCATTTAGAAAAATCCCCGAAAATAATCCTGTCTCGAATACCGAATGCCTCCGACCAATGCGAATTCCCGATCAGGATCACGGTTTTTGCCTTGATATGTCTATGAACGTGCACATACACTCTCGAGGCAAGCGTATAATCATCATGAGGGCTTATCGCGCATACCAGTCCATTTGAGCCGTCTAGCCCATATTTATCACGGTTATCGGCAAGGGCATCCTTCTCGAGATCCTCCACAAGCGGACCGATAAAATCCATCTGCCCGGCATTCGACGGAAATCCGACGACATCAACAAGCCCCCTGGTATCACTTTCCGATGGGATAGTTACCCTGCCAAGCACCCTTTCAAGAGGAATCTGTGCCAGGATAGAATTTGACAGGAACAGAATAAATAATACAGTCTTAATTAAATACTTCATCTTTTCACCTATTTGTAGATCTCTTTTATCAAGAAAATAACCGCTTAAGATAAAAATATTGGCAATACTTCACTTCGGTATATCAGGCTATTTTAAATAACATTAGAATAATTTCCAAGCTAATTTCAGTTTTTTTTTGCTTCTTGAAAATTTTTTTGGGGGAAAATGAGATTTAATGCGTATATAAACAAATAATTTTATATTCAAAGTGAATACAAATATTTATTTTTGGAGGTACTATGAGAGGTCTATCTGTTTTCATTATAACTATTTTATTATTTTCCTGCTCGGATAATCCCATAGGCCCCGGTGATCCGGGCTATACAGATCCTGACGCCAGGATAATATTCGTATCAGACCGTGATGGTGAATACAAACTGTATATTATGAAACCAGACGGTAGTGATGTAACTAAACTGGCTGATAACGTAGTTTCCGTAGATTTATACAGCCGTCCCCGTTTGTCACCGGATGGAACGAAAATTCTATTTATGGGCCAGGATGGCTACAAAAGTGATATCTTCGTAGTAAACCACGACGGTACAAATCTGACTAATCTTACTGAAAGTGAAAATGATCCTGAAGCTAATCCTATGTGGTCATCCGACGGCCAGTATATTGTATATTCAAAAATCGAAGAAACAGGCAGTAACATATATACTATGAACAGTGACGGTAGTAATAAGATCAACAGGACAAATAATCAATACTTCAATCTAAGGCCTGCATGGTCACCGGATAATAATACAATCGGATATTGCTCAATTCAGATCGGAGGTTTAATCAGGGAAATACCCACAGTGATATCCACATTGGAACTTCCTAATTCAATGCTGACTGTTCACGAAACAACAACTGAACATTATTCAGAAGTCTATAACCTGGAATTCTCCCCCACTGATAACGACAGGGTGTTATACACTATATCAGGCGGAACCGAACTGGCACTTTTTACAATGGATATAAGTACAAACCAGAGGACAAAATTGACAGACTCTAATTCAAATGCTGCATACGGAGCATTTTCTCCTGACGGGAGCAGGATAGTATATATGTCCAATGCGTCGGGGAGCTTTGATATATGGGTAATGAATTCAGACGGAAGCGGTAAGGCTCAGCTCACAGATACCCCTGATACCGAATGGATGCCGAGTTGGTCACCAGATGGTTATAAAATAGTCTATTACACCGATCCCGATTTGGACAATAATTTAGAGATATTTATTATGAATATGGATGGGACAGGCCGGACCAGACTTACAAACAGTGAAGGAAATGATATTTTTGCTGAATATAGGATAATTTCAAATTAACGTTCTGATAGATCTATATATTTACGTAAATGAGATGCCCTGGCGGGATCGAGATTATTATCTAAGAGCATTACCTGCCAGGGTGTCTTCCATATAATTGTATCCGGCTTTACATATCCTACTTCAACTGTCTGAAGCATTAACGGTTCCTCTTCGACTCCCGTTAACTGTGTAATAAAATTCTCAATACCAAAAACAGCAAGATTAATATCTCCTTCAGTACCGAAGATCATAGGTAATTCCAAATATGTCTCCGGATCTATCATGGTGAGTAATGCAGGTAAATTCTCCTCGACTACTACGTTGTTCTTTTTCGAAATCGAAAACTGACTAACATTATAATCCCTTGTAAATTTGTACTCGTTGTAAACTGAAGTTATACTATCCTCAATGTTGTCCTTTCGACCCTGCAGGTAATACCTGTAAGCGATACCATTGTCAAATATGCGCAATACTAAGAAGTAATTTCTGAACGGTTGGATCCTTTCATGCAGGTTTACCGTTAATTCCGAGTATTGGAGTTCAGTACTCTCTTCCCCGCAGAAAACTATATCCTCTTTCAAGTCGTAGCTGTATATTTCGACATTTTTACCGAGAAGACCACCGTTTTCTGTTGAAATTCCAAGTTTCGAATCGTCTACTATGGTTTCACCGTTATACTTGATATTAAATACTGTATATACCTCTTCAGGTGTGTCACCTTTTGCAGCTATAGTTACCTGCAGTTTACCGTCGGGGGATTTTATTTTCGCATAAGGCCGCTTTGTGATCTCTAAGGTAAAAATTATTACAGAAACAA
>JANQEH010000060.1 GCA_028278455.1 bacterium | reverse complement strand
CATCAAATGGAAACGAGGTTTCATCGACTTATTTGATGGAAAAGGGCGCTGAAGCGGAATTTATAGAATATATTGATTCTGAATCTGATATTTACCTTGGGCAGAAGAAGCCGGTGAATATACCTGAGGTATTTACTCTGGGGATATTATCCATAAATGAAGGTGAACATGGCGCGCCAGCATTTTCTCCGCGGGAAGATGAGATATACTGGGCTTATAATTACAGGACGACTTATTATACCAGAAAGGAAAATGGAAAATGGATTCTCCCGAGGCCAGCTCCTTTATGGGAGAAATACAGAGCAGCAAATCCTGTTTTCTCAAATGACGGATCAAAACTCTACTTTCATTCCAGCCTGACTATGGATGGTGAAAGGAAGAGACGGGATTCCGAAATCTGGTATGTAGAGAAAACCGGATCAGGTTGGGGTGAACCTGTAAATATTGGTCCAGAAATAAATTCAGGAGGTAATGAAACATTTTGCTCATTCACAAAAAACGGTACTATATACTTCATATCTGACTATGATATATACTGTTCTGAATATATAAATGGACAATTCAGTAAAAGAGTCCGGCTCCCTGAACCTGTAAATTCAGATTCACCGGAGATAAGCCTTTGTATCGCTCCTGACGAGAGTTTTCTGATCTTTGAATCTATGCGTCCCGGCGGTGAAGAAGAATTGATGCTTTATATATGTTTCCGCGAAGAAGACGGCAGTTGGAGTAAGCCTGTAAGCCTTGGCGAAGATGTAAATGAAAACGGCGCCAGGTTTCCCGGACTTTCGCCTGACGGTAAGTACTTCTTCTTTACCAAAAATTTTGACATATACTGGGTAAATTCAGGTATACTGAACGAGCATAGAAAAAAATAGATTTACTATGTGATTCTGAGAACTTTGGCTCCGCGAATTTTTCTCTCTTTCAGTTCAAGCAGGGCTATATTTGCCTCTTCCAAATCATAGACCTGATACTCAGGTTTTATTGGGATCTCAGCTGCGATCTCAAGGAATTCACTGACATCTCTGCTTGCTACATTGGCAACACTCTTGATCTCTTTCTCCATCCAGAGATGCTCAGGATAATCGATTTTCAATAAATAATCTTTATCGGCATCTTCTTTTCTAATTGCATTAATAACCAGCCTCCCTCCCGGAACAAGGCCTTTCATAGCCTCTACAACCGGCTTCCAAACCGGAGTTGTGTCGATTATATTATCCAGCTTACATGGAGGATTGTCTGAATTATCCCCTGCCCATTCTGCCCCTATCTCAAGGGCAAACTCTCTTTCCTTTTCGCTCCGGGCAAAAACATAAATTCCGGAATCCGGATACATGTATCTTGCCATTTTCAGGACTAAATGTCCGGATGCTCCGAATCCGGTAAGCCCAAGGCTATCTCCGTTCTTCATCTCCGTCAGCCTGATCGACCGGTAACCTATTGCCCCAGCGCAAAGAAGCGGGGCAGCCTCCAGGTCAGTAAAAGTATTGGGTATTGGAAAGGCATAGTTCGCGTGAACAGTCATATATTCGGCATAACCGCCGTCTGCATCGCGTCCAGTAGCCTTGAATTCGGTGCATAGATTATCTTCACCGGACATACAGCGACTGCAGACTCCGCACGCTGAGAATATCCAGGCAACACCTACCCTCTCACCTGCTTTTCTTGAGGTAACTTTATTTCCGGTATCGATAATAGTCCCAACTGCCTGATGCCCCGGTACCACAGGATATTCCGGTGGTGGTGTTCTTCCCTCGATCTCATCTAGTTCAGTGTGACATACTCCGCAAGTTGAAACCTTTATAAGAACATCGTTTTCTCCCGGGACCGGAACTGAGATATCCTTCAGCTCAAGGGGCTTTCTATTTTTCAAAAGGTCGCATACACTGTTCAGCACCATAGCTTTCATGGGAATATTCTTTCTATAAAGCTTTTTTTAGATAATTGTCTATTTTTACTAATTTATAATATGGATCACTCTTCTTTTCATTTTCAATCCACTCATCAAACATTCTAATAATGTAATCAGAAGATTTAATTAGATTTATAACTTCTTCATTAATTCCTTTTAAATCGTTAGTAGGTTCTGTTTCACTTAAAAATTTTTTTCTTATCTCAGGTTCATTATCATAATTTAATATTACCTGAATTACTTCTTCAAAATCAAACATCTGCTCAGCAAGAAATAAGCCGTACCTGTCAAATCGTTTTTCATTAGGTATAAAACAATCATTTTCAACAATTCTATTAAACTCAGGATATTTAGATAGTTCAACATTTTTATTCTTACAGAAGGAATGGAAATAATTATGAAAAATAAAAATATTATTATCGTCAAATATTTGATGTGCATGTCCAAATTCATGCCCAATAACAAAACACAGATAGGATAATTTACTTTTATCATTAAAGAAATGTCTTAAATGATTAGAAATAATTATAGCACACTCCCAATCCATATACCATTCTTTATTCATATACCCATAAAATATATTTTTTCTTTTTTCTGGGATATACTCAAGAATTTCTTTTGAAATAGTTATAGCTTGATGTCGTGTATAATCTGGATTTTTCAAGTCCTCATCATGAAAATTAATAAGCAATTTTTTATTCACTAGTCCTGCGGCTTCAATTGCCGTATCCATCAATTTACCATCAAATTCACCTTCCCAGTTCCAGATAATTGGTAATTTTAAATTATTAATTGTCTCTTCTCTCATAATATCTTCTATCAATATATTATAAATCATAACTAATAATTCAGAATCCTTTTTGAGATTTCTCCGCTCCGTCATGATACTCAGGACTCCGGTCGAAACGACAGTATATCTCTAGTTATAAGTCAATAGAAGTACCGACAGCCGCAGGCTTCAGCCTGAGATCTTCATTACATTCTCCCCGTTTCGTTTGTTGTAATAATTCCATATTAGAGTGAATATTTATTTTTCAGTTCACCTGTATTAATAATGAGCCCCTTACGAATCCTGTCATTTAGCTCTTTCGTCAGATTTTTTATCTGTGATACTTTTTCTTCACCGAAATTCTCTATGCTGTTAATGTAAATCGAGTTGTTTGTCTCCAGCAGATCGGCATCAGGCATAAGATCTCCGTTTTCAATTGCTCTTTCCCAGTCCTTTGTTTTCGGGATCGGCGAGAAACCTGATGGCCTTGCAATGATTCCCTGATTCGCTGCAAAGCACAAAGTATCGATAACTTCATCAACTTTTTGATCCGGAAGACCCATTAGTGTATAAGCTTCTATTTCATTTCTCTTGAATCCAGCTTTTTCCAGATTATCTACTGCTCTCACAAAACTCTCCGGTGATATTTTCCTGCTCATATCTTTAATACGGTCTTTGGAAACAGTCTCAAGGCTCAGTCTTACAGTTTTGAAACCAGCCTCTTTCATTAATTCTGCCGTATATTGATCTATCTCTTCTGCCTGCAGACCATTTGGCGAATGAAACCTCAGTTTTCTGCCCCCTTTTATTATGGATCTCATCATTCTATGAAAATGTTTCTCCTTTTTAAATAGCAGAGCATCATCATAAAACGCAACATCAACTATCCCAGATTCTTCCGTAACCTGCATTATCTCGGCGACTACTGATTCAGACGATCTCTGTCTGAATTTTCCGCTAACTCGATAGGAGGCGCAGAATGAGCATCGAAGAGGGCATCCCCTTGATGTGAGAAGCGGCAGGTATTCAAGATCAGGATAAAGATCTATAGCAGGAAAGGGTAATGAATCAAGATCGGAATATCTTTTTATATTTAATTCAAATCCAATCATATCTTTCAGGAATTTAGGCAGAAAATTCTCGGCCTCACCGGGCAGAATATAGTCAACATCAATGTACTTTGTGGCATGCTCCGCAGCAAGAGTAGCATATATTCCACCAAGAATGAGTGGAACACCGGGGTATTTTACCCGGAGCAGGTCTGCCATATCCTTAACAGCGGGATACCAGTAAAGCATATGAGATGTAAGGAGGATTACATCAGGTTTTTGCCATGTATCCAGTTTTGCTGTGACGGATTCAATGGGGAAACCATACCTGCAGTAATGCCGCCTGATACCGGATAGTCCGGGAGGTTTCATTAATCTTTCTTTATGAAATTTTCCCGTTCTATACTTTTTACCTACAGAATCATTAAAAACGCCTGATTCTGGATCAGATCTGTCCATGCAGTCCAGCAGATTGATTTTAAATCCATGCTCCCGGAGCACTGAGCCGAGATACAGCAATCCTAACGGTTTGCTCCATAGATCGAATGCAGCAAAATCATATATCCAGGGATTTACAAGGAGACATCTGTACTCTCCATTTTTTCTATATTTCATAGCGGTGCATCAGAATAATTGTGGCTCAGCCGTCTTTTTCTGATAAAGTTATAGTTTTACCAGCCTCAGCAAGAATATCATCTTCATCCCCTTTTCTGATGAAAATCCAAAGGTCATAATCTCCCTTCTTAAGGTCATTAAGGTTCAATACTATCAACTCTTCAGCATCATCAGAATCAAGACTCCTTTTAAATTTCAAACTTGTTTCGGTCCGTTTTGCCCTTCTTATCCAGTTCCATGACCTTTTAAAGATATTATCTCTACTCTCTCTGGTTGAAATTTTTATCTCTATCTCATAGGAATTTGACGGAAAAAGGCTGTTAAGGTTATAAAGTTCGAAATAAATATAGAGAGGTTCTGATAAGTCTATCTCTCTAAATGGGTATGGTGAAACTTCTTCCTTCACCAACTCGGTAAGTGGCAGTATCTTTTCTGCTCCGGGAGTCAATGGTTTATAGTAAAAAGCTATATCGCTGATATGAAGTTCATCACCGGAAAAATCCCTGATTTTAAGTTGTTTTTGATTGAATCCTAAAATATCCTTCCTGTTCTCTTTAACCTGATATGTATATTCTATCGAATCCGGCGGGAGACTGAATGAATGTTTTTTTATTACATTTGGGTATTCTATCTCTCTAAATAAAGAAAGAAGGACAGTATCTTCAGTCTCAAATCCATTCAGAACTTGTAGTTCCTGATCTCTGATCAGATAATTGAATTTGATCTTAACAGTGTCGGAAAGATTGTCGCCCCACTCCCTAAGGATTTCTTCAACCGGCTGGAGTATTACCGTCTCAATAATTGTATTACCTGAATCACCTCTGAATTGGGCAATATCAGAATAGAAATCAAGTCTGTTCAGTTTTTCAAACTCAGTGTCGACCTCCGGAATGCTTCGCAGCTGGGCAGACTGTTCGATCTTATGAACATCTTCTCTTTGTGAATACATAACGTAATGGGGCGTTGGACCTGACAGAACCTTTTGAGCTTCCGAGGGCACCCTTACACCCTCCGGAGAAACCATTATAAGCTTAAAACTATCCTCGAATTTCCTAACCTCCTCGCTTATCGCAAAGTAATCCGGAGATAAAGCATCACGTTCCTTAATTAGCTCCATCCACTGCCAGGTAACATTTCTTTCCCTTCTATCCAGAAGCGCCTCTTCAAGACGTTCCACTTTCTTCCATTTGCCGTTTTTGACGAAATGTACAACGAAGTCGTTTCTGTCACTGATATAATACCAGGATTCATTTGGTTTAACGAAAAATCCCTGTATCGGCATGGCCGTATATATCATCCTCATTATGTTTTCATAGTATTTGAAAAGATGCATATTCTTTGAACCGCCGGAATCTTCTATCCTGCTCCATGGCTCTCCGTACCTTATCCAGTATTCACCTCTCATGTCAAAATATGGAGGATCATCGATCCCGAATTCGTCCTTTGCATGGTCGTATCTTCCTGCAAATTCAAGAAACCAGTGGTTAACATCAAGTATAGGATTCTTGTCTTGCCGGAGGATATATTCCCTTATAAAGGCTTTCTTCTTTTCTATATGATGATTTTCAAAATATCCTGACTTTTCCTTTTCTTCCAGGACAAGCAGAAAAGGATATTCGAAATCATTCGCAAATTCAGAAGAATCAGCCGTTTCAAGTGTTTCAAAATAAAGCTCCAGTGGAAGCTTGATCTCTGTACTGTCGATCTGGCACCGGCTGACTTCAGGTAAGAGGATAAAAATTAAAATGAATAAAAACAACGCCGGTCTGAATTTCGGGTGTGTGTATGGAAGCCCCATATATCAATATATGGAAAATTATGCACAATTATGCAATAAGTTTATTGATACAGCAATTGATGATATACTCCGGTATTCCCGAAAGCAATGCATTTCTATCCTAATAAACCCCGGTCCTGTTCTATAAATACAGCAACTTTATTATCTCCACTACCTCCATCACCTGGATTTTCTTCCGGCTGACTCGGGCTGCCATCCTTGAAACATGAAATAAATACCATGGAGAATAAGATCAATAATATGCTAACAATTCTTTTCATAGATCACACTTTGTTAATTTCGAAATGACTACTTAGTTCAGTATTACAAAAACAATAGAATATATTCCATATTAATTTAAAATACTATTAAAATTTGATCAAGTTCCAATAAAAACAGAGTTTTCAGTAATTTCAGTTAATTAGTTATTCATATAGTATTCAATAATTCGGGAATTCTGACAGTGTCAAAATTGTATGAGCTATTAATAAGTATTTCTTTGGAATTGTAAGATTTATAGTTTAGATTTAGTAGAAAGAGAAATATGAAAGGCCGGCAAATGCGAATATTCACCGGAGCATTATTGATCGCTATTTTGTTTCTGACAGGATGCGGCAGCTCAAAATCAGGTATAAAAAAAAGCAATTATGACAGGCACTTAATAACATTGGAGGAGATCGAGCGTACTACAGGAAGTACAGCTTATGATCTTATCCTGAAACTCCGTCCATTCTGGATCAGGGGACGAGGCCCCCGCTCAATCAATCGAAACACTGAAGCACAGTATCCCATGATATATTTGAATGGCCAAAAGTTTGGGAACATTGATACACTAAGCGAGATAACAAATACAAACATTACCGAGATCAAATTTCTTTCACCCTCGGATGCGACTATTCGTTATGGAGTGAATCACGGTGGAGGAGCGATTCTGATAAAGATATTTTATGAACGGAAGAACGCTTCTGAGCAAGACAAATTCTAATTTCCCGATCGTGTTATCCCCCAATATTCTCAGAACCTTTCCTGTCTGACCTGCTGTAAGCTTGGGAGAAATCGTTAAGCCGGTATCTTCATTACCTGTGTTTTATATTTTCCGTAAACACACATAGACGCTGAGAAATAAATTAAAATGTGAAAAATTGTTTTGATTTCTTATGCTTATAGCCTCTTCGCCATAACAAAAAAGATGTCATTCTGAGTTCCAGACAATCCTGTATTCGGTAACCGATACACGGTCAAAACCAATTATAAAAAGCCGGTCACGTATGATCCTGAATCGGAATATATCCTCCGGCAGCGGCAGTTTCCCGAGAAGTATCCCGCCCGGATCGAATATCTCGAATTCCGCGATATCTTTCCTGACAGGATTGAGCCTCTCCCATTTATTCGGCTGTTTTGTTACAGTCAACACCCAGATTCTGCTGTCGGAATCAATCCCGATCCCGGTCGAAATTATATTAGGGAATTCTATCCTGCCATTTTCTTTTCGCAACCCCGTCTCATGGAAATTTATTTTTCGTTCTGACCGTAAAATCACATTTCCGCTTTCCGTAAAAGCTTCAATACAGTTTTTTCCAGTATATGCTGCAAAGATTAGATTATCCCTGGTGATTTCAAATGGAGCTCTTCCTTCTATTACATATACAATTTCTCCACTTGAGTTATGACTAAACAGTATCTGCGGTTTGCCAAATTGTCTAATGAAGGAACCTTCTTTATTGTAGACTGAAAATAAGGGTAGCCAATCAACATCAGGTTTACCTCCTCCTGCAGCATGGCCGCTGCCAATAATAAAATTACCGGATCCGAGTATTCTGAAACAATCGTTTATTCTTGTTTTAATCAAGAATCTCTTAATTTCATCCCCTGATTCCTCCAATATTTTCACCATTACTCCCCCTCCTAAACCATCAACAACAACTATATTTCCTTTACTATCAATATTTATCACTGAAGGAAATTCAAACTCTCCCGGTCCCTGCCCTCCCCTTCCTATGGTTGTTAGGTGCTTACCGTGTTTATTAAACTTCTGTATCCTCCTGTTCCCGGTATCAAGGATGTATGTATTACCTTTTGTATCAACATCCAGATCAAATATATCGAACATTAGATAGTCTTCATCGACCTCATCGATACCGCCGATAGTCTGAACGAATTCCAGTCTTACCTGAGAATTATCTCCCCAGACGGGCTTATCGTTGAATATGTACTTTATTCCGTCTTTGTATTCAATTTTTTGAGCTTGGGAAGATAATGGAAATAGAATCGAAATAATGAATGAAACAAATGTAATGTGAAATCCCTTTTTCATACTGATCTCCAAAAATAGAATGACCTGATAACCACATTCGGTATTTACATTCAACAGTTTAAGTCAGATTATTTTCTGTATCTATCATATAAAGGATTATACTCCCTCGGAAGAAGTTCTGCTACCCTTTCTCTTGCAAGGTATCCGAAAACACTTATTGGAAAATGCTGATCCGGGAAAAATCCGTCAAGATAAAAACGTGTGCGATTATCTCTGAATTTCAATACTGTTTTCTGGAAGCCGGTTCTTACCGTGTATCTTGAAGATTCTTCAGTCTCTTTAGTGTATGTCATCAAAATATCCGCTTGAGAAAAAAGTACTTTTTCGAAGTCGGTATCGCCCCTGTATAAAAGTGAGTCAATATATAAATTGCTTGCTGCTACGCTGAATTCCCGATCACTTTCTTCCTGCTGTCCTTTCTGGATTATAAATCCTTCCGTTTCATAAATCCCATTAGCAATTGATGTAAAAAGATGTTTAAGTGATCCGTTAAATGCCCTCAGTCTTTCCTTCTCCCAGTTCCGTTTTTCCCTCAGGTTCTTCGGAGTGAGTTCCTGGAATACAGGGTGGACTATTATATTGTAGATATCATTAACTATGGAAAAATGATCAAGCACAAGATTTATTTTATAGCCCAATGCCTTGTTTTCTACTAACAGCATCTCTGAAGCGGAAGCCGAAAAATCGTCATTTCCAAGATCTTTAAAAGACATCACCTCGGGATTTAGTATCTTGCATTTCCTCGCATTGTTCGTGTTACCGAGAAACTCTCTTTCAAACCTTTTTAAATAGTTTCTCCATTTTTTTCTGCTCATTGCTTCTACGACTATCTCTTCGAGAACTTCCACGTTCTGCTCCAACTCAAAATCGATATAATTAAATTCCCCGGTTATATTGAGCTCAACTTTCTGTATCTTATATCCGACGTATGAAGCTATTACCGTGATCTTCCCCTCAGGAATCCTGAATATCCTGTAAAAACCTGTCTCATCCGCTGCGGCACCGAGTAGTGTATTGACAATATATACATTTGCACCGGGAAGCGGTTTACCCGTCTTTTTATCTGTAACTTCTCCTGTAATTAGGGTACTATGTGGATTCCGGTCCTGGCAGTAAAGATCGTGAACAGCCTGCCCAGTAATAACCACAACAGCCAGGATAAGATTTAATGAAAATTTCATATTGATGATCCAATCCTTCATTTGATTATATTAAATATAATACGAATTAAAAAATATTTCCACTAAACAAAAAAAATATTCTGTTTTTCAACCGGAAAAATCCGGTTTATAAGTGCTACAGAAGTCCGGAAGCCACATTAATTTGAATACCTCATAACGGAATAGTGTATTATATATATCATTTCTGTTTATCATATTCAGTTCCGGATAAATATCTCAAATAATAAAGGATATTGTAATGAATTATATTGAAAAAGGAATCAGACTGTATATTCTGTTTTTACTGGTTTTCGTCATATTCAGTAATGAGTATTCATATTCCCAATCTATCGATCCATCACTGCTGAAGGATTTCAAATGGCGCGAGATCGGGCCGGCAAACATGGGCGGCAGGATAGTCGATATCGAGGTACTCGAGAGAAATCCTAAAATTATATATGCAGCAGCAGCGACCGGCGGGCTTTGGAAATCAGTAAATGCCGGAACAACATGGGAACCAGTATTTGATGATAATCCTATAATATCGATCGGAGATATAGCTGTCTGTCAGCAGGATCCTGATATAATTTATGTCGGTACCGGGGAAGCGAACGGCCGCAACAGTTCTCCCTGGGGAGGTGGTGTTTATAAATCCGAAGACGCAGGAAAAACGTGGAATTATACCGGGTTAAAAGAGACACACCATATCGGGAGGATTTTAATCGATCCGAAAAACAAGAATACAGTCTATGTCGCGGCTCTTGGACATCTATGGGGTGAAAATCCTGAGCGTGGACTCTACAAGACCACAAACGGAGGGAAAAAATGGGAAAAAATATTATATATAGATGAAAAAACAGGCATAACCGATATTGCGATGGATCCTAAGAATAATAAGCTGATTTATGCTGCATCGTACCAGAGGAAAAGGGATGCTTTTTCAGGCGGCAATCCGATTGTCCGCTGGGGCCCGGGGAGCGGAATTTGGAGATCTGAAGACGGAGGAAAAAACTGGGATAAAATAACAAAAGGGCTTCCTGAAGAGGTGGAATTCGGACGGATCGGCCTTTCTACTGCAAGAAGCAATCCCGGTACAGTCTATGCTATTATCGAAACCGATTTCTCGATCCCCGGTCAGAATCCTTACCGACCAATGCGTGTAGAAGACATGACAGATCAGCAGAAAAAAGACCGTAAGAAAAAAGACGGCGGAATTTTCAAATCTACCAATAATGGTAAAAGCTGGAAAAGGATGAGCCATTACAATAGCAGGCCGTTTTATTACAGCCAGATAAGGGTTGATCCAAATGATGATGATGTGCTCTGGATCTGCGGAGTTCGGCTTGGATATTCCGATGACGGCGGTAAAACTGTTAATACACAGATCGGTGGGATGGCACACGTCGATTATCATGCGTTATGGATCGATCCCGCGGATTCGGATCACGTAATAAACGGTAGTGATGGTGGAATTAACATAACTTATGACCGCGGTGAAACATGGGATGTCGGTACGCAGATAGGACTTGCTCAATTTTATGCCATTACAGCAGATATGCGGAAACCTTACTACGTTTACGGCGGATTGCAGGATAACGGTTCCTGGGGCGGCCCAAGCAGGACTCGCTCAGTATACGGGATAATGAACCAAAACTGGTTCGTACTTGGAGGCGGAGACGGTTTCTTCTGTCAGGTAGATCCTACGGATTATAATATAGTCTACAGTGAGAGTCAGAACGGTGGTATTCGCAGACTCGATCTCAGAACAGGCGAAAACACAAGCATCCGGCCTGACAACCCCCCGCTCGATCCTGATAATCCCAGAGCCGGGAGAAAATACAGGTTTGAATGGAATTCACCAATTCTTATTTCTCCCCATAATCCGAAAACGGTCTATTTCGGCGGCAGCTCGCTGTTCAAATCTGTGAACCGTGGAGATGATTGGATAGCTATCAGCGAAGATCTGACTGCCTTTCCCGATAAGAGATATACGGCAATAGTATCAATAGATGAATCGCCAATTACTCCCGGGCTGATCTGGGCAGGTACCAACGACGGTAATGTCTGGATCACGAAAAACGACGGGATAACATGGAAAAGATTGAACAGCAACATTCCGGATTCCCCACGGAACTACTGGGTGAAGCGCCTTGAGGCATCGAATCACGAACCCGGGCGGGCATACCTGGTCTTTGACGGTCATCGAAATGATGATATGGAGCCTTATGTATATATGACCAGTGACTTTGGAGAAACATGGACGAATATAACAAATAACCTGCCGTATGGATCTGTATTTGTAGTCAGAGAGGACTATAACAATCCTGATCTTCTTTTTGCCGGAACTGCATACGGAGTATTCATTTCTATGGACCGAGGCTCGAACTGGACAGAATTCACAAACGGCCTGCCTACTGTAGAAGTACATGATCTCTATATTCACCCGCGAGATGGTGATTTAATCGCAGGTACCCACGGCAGAGGCGCCTGGATCGCGGACAATATTACTCCATTACAGCAGTTTAATTCCGATATATCCGGTTCGGATGCTCACCTTTTTCTATCTCGCCCTGAAATCCAGTTAAACAGTATTTATGAATGGCCGTTTATGACCAGTAAGACATTTAGAAAAGAAAATCCCGAAAACGGGATCACAATTTCATACTATCTCAATAGTATGGTATCCGATTCTGTCAATATACAGATACAGGATATATCAGGCATAGTCATCCGCAACCTTAAAGGTTCGAACGTTGCAGGAATCAATAAAGTTAACTGGGATTTCCGGCATGATATGCCCCGGAGAGGAAATGATCAGGGCAATCAGCAAAGGTTCAGAAGACGCAGGGCTGCAATAGCCGATCCGGGAGTCTATTTAGCAAAAGTAGTTCTGAATGGCAAAGAATACCAGACGATAATTAAGATTGAAAAGGACAATCCGGGATATATGGGTAAATAATTATTAATGTTTTCCTGCAGAAAGGCGCAGTCTCCGCGCCTTTTTTTTTGCTCAATATCGATAAATATTATCAGCCAAATAGCACAATAGTCTTGCATATTCTTAATTTTTAGTTATATTTTTATTTCCTTCTGTTTTTTATAAAAGACCTTACGAAATCAAAAAAACAATCTACGGGGTAGAATATGAAGACCATCAGAAACACTTTTTCATTCTTTATAACTCTAACTTTAGTCTTTTCTATAGCAGTCGGTGCATTTTCACAGTCTGTCGACAATTCGATAACCCGGCATTATAATTGGCGCAACATTGGACCTGCCAATATGGGCGGAAGGATCGTGGATATAGAAGGTGTGGAAAGCAATCCGAAAATAATGTATGCCGCAGCTGCGACCGGCGGCCTTTGGAAGACAGTAAATGCAGGTATTACCTGGGAGCCGGTTTTCGATAATGAACATGTCTCTAACATTGGTGATATAGGATTATCACAGTCGAATCCGGATATATTATATCTTGGTACGGGAGAAGCGAACGGAAGAAACAGCTCAAGCTACGGCGCAGGGATGTTTAAATCCGGTGATGCTGGTGACACATGGGAATTTATTGGACTTGAGAGTACCTATCATATTGCCAGAGTACTTGTCCATCCTGCAGATCCTGATATCGTATACGCTGCCGCGATGGGTAAACTCTGGGCTGATAATGAAGAAAGAGGTCTATTTAAAACGACAGACGGGGGAAAGACCTGGAATAAGATACTTTACATAGATGAAAAAACCGGAGTAACAGACATAATCATGGATCCGGTTAATAGCGACATATTATATGCTGCATCCTATGAAAGGATCCGGGATGCATTTTCAGGCGGTGATCCTGTGAAAAGATGGGGGCCGGGAAGCGGAATCTGGGTATCGACAAACGCCGGTTCCAACTGGGAGAAGATATCTTCAGGTCTTCCCATTACTGAAATGGGCAGAATCGGGCTTACTGCATCGAAGAGCCGACCGGGAATGGTCTATGCGATCATAGAGACAAGCGTTTCACCTAAAATGATAACTGCCAAGATGAAGGAAAGTATCCGAAATCGCCGCATAGAGCAAAATAAGAAGACCGAAGAGGAATACGGCGGAATAGCGTTCGGAGGTATTTTCAGATCTGCCGATTACGGAAAAACATGGACAAGAATGAGCACATATAATTCACGGCCTTTTTATTACAGCCAGATACGTGTCGATCCGAATAACCATGAAGTTCTCTGGATGGGTGGAATGCCTCTCGGTTATTCTAATGACGGAGGAAAAACCGTAGATAATGACAAAGCCGGGAAAACACATGTAGACTATCATGCAATATGGATAGATCCGAATGATTCCGACCATGTCGTGATTGGTAGTGACGGAGGTATAAACACAACATTCGACGGCGGAAAGAAATGGGACGTTGAAACTCAGATCTGTCTTGCGCAGTTTTATGCAATCACTGCAGATATGAGTAAACCTTATAACGTTTACGGCGGGCTGCAGGATAACGGGTCATGGGGCGGCCCGAGTTGTACAAGATCGACCTGGGGTATCATGAATCATGACTGGATCGTACTCGGTTTCGGCGACGGATTTTTCTGTCAGGCTGATCCTGAAGAACCAAACACTGTTTACTGGGAAAGCCAGTATGGAAACCTGAGCAGGATCGATTTACAGACCGGCCGATCTACAGCAATAAGGCCTACGGGAAATAATGTGGTGAATCATATATCTAAAGAGAAATACCGTTTCGACTGGAACTCTCCTGTCCTTATTTCACCTCATAATGCCAAAACTCTTTATTACGGAGGGAACAGGCTTTTTAAATCGGTCGACAGGGGCGATAACTGGAAGTGGATAAGTGAAGACCTTACAAATGATCCTGAAAACCAGTTCACAGCGATTGTATCTGTCGATGAATCTCCTGTAAAACCGGGAGTTATATGGGCAGGATCAAATGACGGGAATGTTTGGCTGACAAGAAACGGCGGAGTAACGTGGAACAAACTGAATAAAAATATTCCCGGTTATCCGGAAAAGTACTGGGTAAAGCGGATTGAAGCCTCGAATCATGTCGCAGGCAGGGCTTATCTTGTTTTTGACGGACACAGAAATGACGACAGGGAACCATACATTTATGCAACAGAGAATTACGGTGAGACATGGATGCGAATTAATAACAACCTTCCTTCAGGCAGTGTATATGTTGTGCGCGAGGATTATCATAATCCTGATTTGCTCTTTGCCGGGACTGAAAACTATGTTTTCGCCTCACTTGACAGGGGTATGACATGGAGTAAGTTCGATATGGGAATGCCGAATGTACCGATCCATGACCTGTATATACACCCGGGAGAAAGTGATCTCATCGTCGGCACACACGGACGAGGTGCCTGGATACTTGATAATATCACACCGCTCCAGCAGATGACTGACGAAAACATGACAAAGGATATCTGCCTATTCAATATCAGGACAGAGACAGATTATGTCGGTGGTTTTGATTTCCCCTTTATAACTGACAAGACGTTCAGGGGAGATAATCCGGCTGAAGGCTCGAATATTTTCTACAACCTGAAAGATGATCCAACAGGAACAGTAAAAATCGAGATACTGGACGTTTACGGAAACGCTCTTAAGACTTTCGAAGAGGAAGGGAAAAAAGGGCTGAACAAGGTTTTCTGGGAATTCAAGTTCGATAAACCTCTCAGAGAAAAAATCAAGACAAAAACGGGAACCAGAACACGGACAACAAGATTCGCCCCTCCCGGTGAGTACCTCGTTAAGTTAACGTATGGCGATATTGTTCAGACCACTACACTTAAGATTGAAGCTGATCCGATTACCAAATAGGCCCTGTGCTGTTGTGTTTTTTAATATCAGGTGTTATTTAAACAATCATGTCAGGAAATAACGCCAAATGCTCTGCAAACCGCAGGCTGCTGTCTACGGAACTAACAACTGTTAATTATCCTCATGCAGGGGCGTGGTTTCCATGCCCCTCTTTTTTTTATAAGATTGGATATAATAATCCGGAATCAACTATCGAAATTATAGATTCTTTTTCTATCTCCACATTTCTGCCCAGGTAATAGCGGGAATACAGGATTTATCCGGAGTTTTTAAGACTCTTGTTTCCCGCTATCACCCTGCCAACAGCTGGACAGCGTGAAGGATAATCCGATTGATGAGTCATATAAAATGGTATTGAGAGCGCTGTGAACATTATGGATGGTATCGGTACAGAGTGGACAGGAAGATTTGTAGCCGTAAAGATGTTTATAATTTGATAAATACTCTCCGGATTTGATATTAGGGCATGTGAACCGCACCCTATGTTCTATTACATTTTACAGGTGCGGCAATGATGTCATCTGCCGGTTTCATAAATCCTTAAAAATACGAATAACAAATAGTGCTATTTTTTTATTTCTGTTGCAGGAATTTGATTTACCAAATTCTATCCTGAAGTTATTATAGAACTTGATAAATCAAGTCCATACAGTTAGAAAAAATAATTGTAAAGTTTTTTGATTTTAGGGTAAGATAACTCAATTAAACCAATTAGGGTTTGTGATCCGGATGAAAGAACATGACAGCCCCTATTATATGAAAGAGCAAGCCTGGATTGTCCTTTCCACAATTTCTAATACAAACAGCGGACTAAATTTTTCGCATCTCTCGGATAAATATTACAATAAAAAAAACCCCGTTCGAAATGAAACGGGGTTTTTTTCTGTATTAGCTCGGGTCGATTATTTTTTCAAGTAAAGAGGGTCGCCCGGATCGTTCTGATTACGGCCCCACATAGTTAACACGCCCGGAAAATTCGAATTGGTATTCGCTTCATCATCAGGATACATGTACCTTCTCGGTATGTCTTTATCAGCATTTGATGATATCTGCGGAAAACCTGTTCGTTTCCAGTCGTTCCAGCATTGAGGACTGAGAAATAGTGTTTTATATTTCTCGACCATTATTGCTTCCAACAGGGCTGTTCCGGTAAGGCCTGAGATTCTTTGGATCGAATCGGAAGCGAGGCCCAGCTTGGCTTCAACAACACCGAGTGCTGTATTCACAGTTGCCAGCGCTTCTGCTTCATCACCAGCCTGGTACTGGCATTCAGCTATCATGAATAATGTTTCTTCATAACTGATTATATCCAGATCCCATGCGGCTGAACCATAACCATCTGAAGTATTCAAAGAACTGACTTCACCGTCCCATGATGCATGTTCCGAACCGGAGTATTCATCATTGTCATCCAGTTCAAAATACAAAGGACGACGGGGATCACTGGTTGCATTCATCAGATCAACAAGGTATTTTGCCGGTTTCGCATACCCTTCTCCACGCTCATTAAGGAACTGATACCATACATTCTGCTCATCGCCTGAATCTGCGAATGGTATCGACCAGTCTTCACTGGTTGAGCTGATACCGTTCTGAGCAGCTGTGAGAGCAAGCGCATAGTTACCGTTATTTACCTCAGCCCAATTCAAGAGAATTCTGGCTTTGAGTGAGTAGGCGGCGGCGATCATGTGGCTTCTGTCTCCGCCGAATGAGAAATCCAGGTTGTCGTCATAGAAATCACTTGCTGAACCAAGCGCTGAAATAGCCTCATCGAGCAGTGCGATACAAGCTGTATGTACGCTCAACTGAGTATCGTATTTCGGATTTTCGATATCAGAGTTTGCCGCTTCCGTATACGGAATATCTCCGAACAGATCGGCACCAGTCGCGAACAGCAACGCTTCATACATTTTGGTAACAGCAAGCATTGTAGTACGCTCTTCCTCAATGCATTTAGCTTTGATATCCTTCATATCGATCAGCCCGCCGGTCATATAAAGCTGATTGAACATACCAAAATCTTCAACATTGGTCATTCCGTAGACTTCATAACCAATGTACTGGTTGCTCAATCCTGCCATATGCTGCATGAATATGCTGGAAAAAATTCCGGCATCAGCGCTGTAGAAA
This sequence comes from bacterium, assembly GCA_028278455.1. Classification (GTDB taxonomy): domain Bacteria; phylum SM23-31; class SM23-31; order SM23-31; family SM23-31; genus JANQEH01. Next base: position 989 of record JANQEH010000060.1, on the reverse strand, counting down.
CCGTAGGTTATCGGCTGCATAGCCACGAACTGAGATGTCAATGGTACCACATCGGCTGTGTTCGGGTTACTGTCAAGCCAACCGCCTTCGAGGAATCCGCTGCAGTTTATCGTGAAAACCGCGAGCGAAACAGTAAGGATAAGTATAATAATTTTACTTTTCATTTTCGTCTCCCGGTTTAGAAGTTAATCCGCATTGTAAAGTTATATGCTTTTATCTGCGGTGAATTAAAATAGTCAACACCACGGCTGTTTGATGCCTGGGATCTGTTCGAATCGGGATCCCAGCCGGTATAGTCTGTTGTCATCCACAGGTTTCTGCCTGTAAGACGGAAGTCTATATCGGAGACGCCATACTTATTGAGAAACTCGTTTCTCAGGTTGTAACCGAATGATACTTCACGGAGTTTGATGTAACCTGCGTTCTCGATATACCAAAACCTATTGCCGCCGTAGCTCTGGATGCTTGTAAAGAATGCCTGGTCCTGCATGATCGGAATACCTACACCGTTAGTCGCTCCGGGGCCGATAGCCTTTTCACCGTGACGGAACCAGTTGTTGATAGGAGCTTCGGTACCGCGAACTTCCGTATCAGCTGAAGTCCCGTACCTGTAGAGCTGGCCTTTACCGCGGTTTTCCATCCATCTGTCATTTACTATATCGATAAAGAATCCGAAACTGAAGTCCTTGAATATGGTAAAGTCATTACGGATGCTTCCCATCCAGTCGGCATTAGGTGATTTGCCTGTCCAGAGATCAGTACCATGCAGAATAGGTTTTCCGTCGGCACCGACGTAAACATCACCTTTGTTCCACTGTCCGGCGTACTCGGCGTCGAAATCAAATTCTTTTCCGTTTTCTCCTGTAGTGGCATCTCCATCCATATCATACGTGATTCCATATCCGAACCTGATCCATGATCTCGTACGGAACTCACCTAGTGCATGGCCTTCGGCTGCATAACTCGAGCCTCCGAGGTTTTCCCAAGAT
>JANQEH010000041.1 GCA_028278455.1 bacterium | reverse complement strand
TGCAGGGTCACCGGACAAAAACGGAAATGTAAAGGTAGAAAAGACATCAGGATCGGTGAATAACATTTCCCGTTCGTAAAACATCTTATCTTTGTAAACGACTTCTACGTTCCGCCTGAAATAGAACCTGACGGCATTGACGATCTCCGGGTAGTCTTTTTCAAGCGCCGGGCCGCACGGTCCGGCAATAGATGCGAAAAGCCGAGAAGTCCCGGCAGAGGTTCTAATGTCCTCGTATACATGGTAAATTCTGTCTTTCTTTTCATGGAATGATTCGTAACTCAATTCATTTTGAACATATAGAAAAATCAATAAACAACTGGTAAATCCAAGCACAAGTCCTGAAAAATTTATTGCGGTAAATGCTTTAGTCTTCAGGATGTTTCTGATTGCTGTTTTAAAATAGTTTATAAACATTGTATTACTCCAATAAAAAAGCAGATACAGATAGTGAAATACCAATTGAATTGTCTGAAACCAGTACCAAAACCACGCAGTAATGCGTCCGAAACGATTTCGATAATAAAGGTATTCTTCTTCAATATCGCCCGCTGTTCCGAACTGCCTGTTATAAAATGTCATTCTGTTCAGAATTAATCGTGCAAAAACCGGTGGTTTATATTTTTTCATTTTATTCACTTTCAAGCACAATATCAACAACACCGTCCCAGGCTGACTGCTGTACTTCCCATGCACGTTTGAGCGCTTCTTTTCCTGAAGGTGTCAGTGAATAGAGTACTTTTCTTCGTCCTCCCTGCTGGGAAACCGGATCGCTCTCGCGTGATTCGATCAGTTTTTTCCTTACAAGCTGATACAGTGTGTTGCTCAGTGAACCATAATTTATCGACTTCCCGCTTATTCCCTGAATAGTCCTGCGGATTGAAACACCATAGGCGTCATCGGACAGCTTGAGAATCGACAGAAGAATAAGTTCTTCATGTTTTGTCAGATCATGCATAATACTCTCCATACCTATGTATTTAAATTAAATACATACAGGAATACGAGCAATTAAGCGGAGAAGTTTCAAACAAAAATATCTCTCCTAAAAATCAAAGGAGGTTGACTAACCTCCTTTGATTTTCATTATAGTGATTTTCGTGTTAATCGTGTCTGAGGGAATCAACAGGATTTGCACGGGAAGCTCGGTACGCCTGCTGGAATACGGCGGAAAGTGCGATCAAAGTTGTGGCAGCGATTGTTATCAGAAACAGAGAAACATCAATATTATACCGGAACGCAAAGTTTTCAAGCCAGGCATTGCCAAAATACGCAGCAGCTGGAAGACCAATGAGATTGGCGACCAGTACAAGTTTCAGAAACTCAGATGAAAGCAGAACTACTATTCCGGTGCCGGATGCACCCATAACTTTCCGGATTCCGATCTCTTTGGTCCTTCTCTGTGCAGTAAATGATGCCAGGGCAAAAAGACCTAGGCCGGCTATAAAAAGGGCGAGACCGGTAAAATACTGCAGGATTGAACTGATCCTTATTTCGGTCCTGTACAACCGTTCAATTCTTTCATCAAAAAACCGGTACTCAAGCGGAAATTCCGGTAGAACAGATTCCCAGGTATCTGCAATGAATGAAAGCGTTTCGGACACGTTTTCGGGCTGCAGGCGAATGAGAATATACCTGAGCCTGTTAGGCGAAAGATAAATGACAGTGGGCCTGATTTCCTGGCGAACAGATTGAATCTGAAAATCCTTCATTACTCCGGTAATCGTGAAAGTATCATCGCCCCAGGTTAAAGATTTTCCGGAAACGGGGCCGTCGCTGATAATATTTTTAAAGGTTTCGTTAACCATTATCACCGGTGATTCCATGGAAAACTCCATCCCGGAAAACGAATTACCCTCAATCAGCTCGATCCCGAGCGTTTCTATAAAATCTGCGTCACTTCCGCTGAAACTGATCGAAACTGACAGGTCGGGATCTTTACCCTGCCAATGGAAATTTGATGATGTGTTTCCGAATCCGGTAAGCACTGACTGCATCGCAGTTACACCAGTTACCGATGAATTCTGCAGCAACTCATTTTTGAATGCTGCATAATGGGGGAATGCTTCATCCGGGATATTGATATACAGCAGGTCATCCTTTTCCCATCCCATATCCATATTTTTTACAAAGTTCAACTGGCTGTTTACAATAATTGTCCCGACAACCAGTAAAATTGAAAGAGCGAACTGCATGGTTACCAGAATCTTTCTGAACAGAGGATTTCTCATACCGGAAGAAAGTGAGCTGTTCAGAACCTTCACTGGCTGATAAGAGGACAATACCTGGCCAGGGTAGATACCTGAAATCAATCCGGTAATGAGGGCAACCAGGAACATTCCAATTATCAGAATCTCAGAATGCCGCGATCCGGCAAGAGAAAGGTTTTTACTTGAGATATCATTGACCTGCGGCATCAGAAGGTAAACGATTATAAGTGCGAGTATCATCGATATAACTGAAGTCAGGATCGATTCAATATAAAACTGCCGAACTATATTCGCTTTCTGTGCCCCGATAACCTTCCGCATTCCAATTTCTTTGGCACGCAGTGAAGACCGGGCAGTAGCAAGATTCATATAATTTATTATCGCTATCAAAAGAACAAAAACTGCAAGGATCGAAAACATATTCACAATCTCTCCGGCTCTGCTCATATGTATATCTATGAACGGGTGCAGCACCGGTTCATTACGCCTGTTTTCCAGACGATCTGTTATTACATTTTTTATCTTTGTATTAAAGCCTTCCCAATCGACCGATTCATTTAACAAAACATAAGTATGGAGAAATTGGCTGTCCCAGTAATCGTCATCATACCAGGATTCATTAAACATATAGCTCCACGGCAATACAATATCAAACTGAATCGATGAATTATGCGGTACGTTTTGAATGACACCTTTAATAATATAATCTGCGGAGTTGTTCAGGTTCAAGACCTTTCCGACAGGATTTTCATCTCCGAAGTATTTATATGCGACATCTCTGCTGATCACGATTGAGTTCGGTTCCTTGAGAGCGGTTTCAGCATCACCCGATATAAATGGAAAAGAAAAAATCGAAAAGAAAGAGGCGTCAGCGATTACAATGTCAGGCTCGTAAAAGGCTTTGTTTTCGCCTTTTAGAAGCATTGTCCTTTGATACCGCAATCGGGCAGAGTCTTCGACTTCCGGAAATTCATTTTTCAAAGTTTTTGCCAGCGGCGCCGGTGTTACCGCGATATCAGTCATTCCACCGGTATAAAGAATGTTAAGGCGGACGTGATGCAGACGATCGATATTTGTATGAAAACGGTCAAAGCTGAGTTCATCAATCACCCAGAGCATGATAAACAGGCAGCACGCCATTCCGAAAGCAAGTCCCGTAATATTAATAAATGAAAATCCCTTACTGTTTTTAAGGTTTCTGAGACTGACAGTTAAATAGTTTTTGAACATGATAAACCACCATTTTACTGAATGGGAAGCGAAAATGAAAAATGAAACGAAAATCTGCCTTATCAGCCAGGTGTGCGCCTTAAGTGCTCCTCCGGAATTATGGAGACTGTCATAGATCTCCTCAAAGTCACCTTTAAGGTGCGAACTGTCCTGCTCGGAAATAGTGCGGTCAAGCAGGTAAGAAAAAAAAGCCGGTATTTTTTTAAAACTGTTCTGCATTATGTTCTTTTCAGGGGAAATTCAACATTTGTCCACATTTTCTCATGCAAAGTTCTGATCTCAACAAGTGCATCAAAGGCTTTCTGTGTCAGCGAATAATACTTGATCGCCTTTCCGCCGCGCACCGGCGTCGGATCACCAAAAAATGAGTCAAGATATCCCTCATCTGTCAACCTTTTCAGCGGTTTGTTAATTGTACCGACATCGAGATATTTGCCGGTAATATCTTTGAGCTGTTCGCGAATATTTACCAGATAAGCATTCTCTTTCAGATGGTAAATAGCAAGAAGAAGCTGCTCCTCGTTTCTTGTCAATGTTTTCATTTGTGCAATCTTTCAATTATACCAGCATATGAACTAAGTACGCATATTTCTTGGAATTGTTCCAAGTTATGGCAATTAAAAGAATATTATAAAGTGTTACCAGCACAATTTAATATACTTTCAGACTGCCGGACACACTCAGGATGCGGAAAATCGTTCTATCAAATCTTCGATCTGCTTCAGGTGGTGATCGTCATGTTCAACCTGAAACTGGAGCATGTCGACAAGGCGCATCTGTTTCTTCAGGCGTGGATGAAATGCGGAATGGGCAAAAGCTTCGGGATTGTACAAATCGATCCGTTGCATGAATGCTTCCCGAGAAGATCGGAAATCCTTCAGGATTGCTTTAATGTCAAGTGCGTTAAAATCGGCGGAATAAGTACTCTTATTGGTCATGTCCGCCGGTCTGAGTTCTGTCAGTTTTTCTTCATAATCATTGAGGCGTCCATCGAAAAGAACCTCTACTTCGATCAGGTGGCCGGCATTTTCCTGAATAGACCAGGTTTCACCCTCTTTTCGAGTTAACATTTCCCCAGACAGGTTGGATACCATTTTTTCAAGTCGCTCCGGCGTACTTCTCAGTTTTTCTACATATTTAGGAAAGTCTTCCGCCGGAAAATCAAAATCAAAAGTACGCTGTACCCAAAGTTGTTTCTTTTTCATGATATTTCCTGATTATAAATCTTAACTGGATTTATGCCAATTCAATACTGTTTACTGAGAGCCGCCATTTATC
>JANQEH010000014.1 GCA_028278455.1 bacterium | reverse complement strand
ACTGTGCCAATTATCACTGTCCCGCGGAGGTCTGCTTCACCAGTATCAAAAAAAGGTTTCAAGTGAACCATCGAGGCATTCATCGCCTTGGCAGATATCAGGAGTTCAGGGATGAAAGCTTCTCCCTTTTCAAATTTCTCTCCGATATTATTCATCCCGGGCATTAGACCTTTTTCAAGGATATCATTAGGAGAGATTCCCGATTCAAGCAGAATAGCTGTGATCTCGGCTGCTCCGTCTTCTCCTTTCATATCAGGTGGAAAAGGAGAACCTTTATCTGATTTTCCCCGTTCAATACAAACAGTAAGATTTTTTAACAGATCTTCCATTTTCATTATCTTATTTTTGGTTTGATAATAATAAGATAAAAATTATATTAAAAAGAATAAAGAATTTTATTTATTGACTGCAATTAATTCCAGGAGCTGAAAATGACGAAACTGATCATCGAGCCGTCAGTTATCAAAGCAGCGGGAAACATCCCGAAAGTCATAGAAGAATTTATCGGTAAAGTGAACTCTGGTACAAGTGAAGTCAGTATCGCCCGGATGAAAAGTCCGGCCGGGTGGGAAGAGCCCGGACAGATACCGGAATTCAATGAATATACTGTTGTATTAAAAGGTAGTCTGAATATAAGGACAAAGGATAAAGTTGTAACTGTAAAAGCCGGTCAGGCATTTGTTGCAGAAAAGGGTGAATGGATTCAATACAGTTCTCCGGTCTTTGAAGGTGCTGAATACATTGCGGTCTGCGTCCCGGCATTTTCCCCTGACAGCGTTCACCGGGACGAGTAGAAACCGGATCAATTAAAAAGACTTGATCTTGCTCTGAAGGTTCACCTTGTAGACTTCACCTATAGGGAGTTTCTTTTTACCGATCCTGACCTGGTCCTGTTCGATCACCTCAATATGTTCGAAGGATACAATATATGATTTATGGATCCTAATGAAGGTTTCACTTCCGAGCAGTTCGACAACTTCCTTCATCGTCATCAGAGACATGATCTTTTTCGAAGGTGTTACGAAAAACACATAATTGCCGGCTCCTTCAATATAGATTATTTCATCTTTCTTGATCCGGTGAAACTCAGTGCCGCTTTTTATCAGGACTATTCTTGAGCTGGCATGAGTGCCGGTATCATTAACTTTTGAAACCGGTTCGGTTTTTAGTTTGTGGATATCCAGAGCCCTTCTTGCCGATTTAAGAAATCTTTCGAATTCTATCGGCTTCAGAAGATAATCGACTGCCTCAAAATCGTAACTCTCAACTGCATATTCTGAATAAGCTGTGGTGAATATGACCATGGGAATCCTGGTTAAAGTCTTGAGAAATTGAATTCCGGTTAAATCAGGCATCTCTATATCAAGGAACACAAGGTCGATATCCCTGTCCTGGATTTCGTTTAATGCCTTTACCGCATCCCGAAATTCACCCTCGAGCTTGAGAAAGGGTGCCCGGTTTACGTAATCACGCAATACGTCTAAAGCCATCGGTTCATCATCAATTATCATACATTTTAACATTTCAGATCCAGTGTAAGTCTAACATTAAATTTATCGCCGTTGTCAGTAATATTTAGCTCGTGACTTTCAGGATATAATAATTCAAGGCGGCGCCTTATATTAGAAAGACCTATACCGGGGTGATCATCTTCTTTATCCTGACGTGTTTTGTTTATCGTGTTATCAGCACTAAATATAAGGATGTTTTCTGTTATGCTGATCCCGATATTAACTGTAGTTGGCGTTTGCAGTGTGATAGAGTGCTTGAATGCATTTTCAACAAACGGCATAAGAAGCATTGGGGGGATTTTGACCGCTTCTATAGGACCCTCGGTTTTAAATTCAATATTGATGTCATCATCACGTGAGAACCGGAGCTTCTGAAGCTCTATATAACTGTTGATCTGTTCGATCTCTCTTTCGAGATCGATCTTTTCCACGTTGCTCTCATAAAGCATATATCTCAGGATGTGTGCAAGTTTGGCGATCCCATCAGCCGTTCTGGAATCTTTATCACTTCTTGCCATAGAGAACAGGTTGTTTAAGGTATTAAACAGAAAATGCGGATTTATCTGGGATTTAAGAAGGTCAAGTTCAGTCCTGGTTTGTTTGGAGCGTATTTCCTGAAGTTGGAATTCGTGCTTTATTGTTCTCTTAGCCATCTTCAATGCTGAAGTTATTAGAATATAAAATGTTACAGTCAGAATGTCTCCAAACAATGCCGGTTTTTTTTCTGCATCGTCTTCTAAAAAGAAATGTACGGTTGCCAAATTTCCAATGAATCCGAAAATTATGACTATCATTATGAAAGAAATGATATACGGTATGAATTTTCTGTTATAAAAATACTTCTCGAAAAAGTAGAAATGAGTATAAACAGGGGGTATACCTTTGAATAAATAGACAAACGCATATCTGTAGTGCTCAGGATCTGTAGGATCTTCCAGTATCATCAATGCGAATAGAAGCCCCCAAAAATATATATGATGCGATACCCTGGAGTTGAATGTTTTTAGAAAGAGGTTTTTATGCTTTATTGCTCCCATGACAAGAAAATATACCTCCATCTCAGGCTAAAATCAATGTGTTTTTGGTGTTATTTTGTAATTGGTCTGCTTGATTTCCGTTTGTCAAGAAATATAGTATCTTTGTCAAATATTCAGAATAAGATATCAAGTTCATGAACAATTTTTCAAATATTAAAGTATTATCTAATCAAATGATCTCCTGAATATACTCCTCCCGGGAAATTTCTAAAGGAATTCATTTTACCGTTCCAATCCCCCTTCGCATCCGGCATAGGGATTTTTTGGTTTTAATAACTTGATTTACTTCATCAAATTAATTAAAATAACTTTATTAATTAGCGTTATTGAATACTGGAATCCTTACAGTGTGATATTTTAACTGTATTCTGAGATTTCTCCGCTTTTTTAACAGGCTCAATACTCCAGTCGAACTGACAATAGAAAACAATGTTATTTCGACCGAAGTCCCGAAGCTTCGGAAGATGCGGAGAGAAATCAGCACTTTGTCTCAGTTATTAATCAGGTATAAATAGTATATTTTATCGTTATTCTTTAGTTGAATTTAAAACCGGATAAAATGAAAAATAGAACTATAAATGCGGTTGCCCCGACAAGGATCTGTGATGTAGGTGGGTGGACTGACACTCATTTTGCCAGGTACGGGAGTGTGTTTAATATCGCAATTTATCCGTATGTTGAAATCCAGATAATTCAACGAGAAAATTCTGGTTCAGACAAAAGGGTGGAAGTATCGGTTGAAAATTTCGGGGAGTTATACTCCGTTGATCCAGACAACGTCGATTACAGTGCACATCCGCTTATAATGGCTGCGATCGAAGTTGCCGGTATTCCCGGAGATATCGAGTTGACCATCAATGTATTTTCTTACGCTCCCCCGGGGGCATCGACAGGTACTTCTGCCGCAGTATCTGTTGCATTGATCGGAGCGCTTAGTGTTTTAACCCGGGGACGCTCAACACCCTATGAGACAGCCATGATGGCACATTCACTCGAAAAGGAGAAACTCGGACTTGAATGCGGTGTACAGGACCAGCTGGCAAGCGCTTTCGGGGGGATCAATTTCATAGATATTCACGATTTTCCGCATTCGAATGTTTCTTCGATACAAATCCCGAATTCTGTCTGGTGGGAGCTCGAGCAAAGGCTTGTACTTATATATATAGGGAATCCGCACAGTTCATCCGAGACTCATGAAAAGGTCATAAAGGAGATGGGACCTTACGCCCACAGGGATCCCCGGATACAGGAATTGAGAGAGCTGGCAGTAAAGGCTAAAAATGCAGTTTACGATGGAGATCTTATGCTGCTAGGGCAGATTTTTGACGAAAATACTGCCGTACAACGTGCACTTCACAAGGATCTTGTTTGCGATGCATTCGAGGAGATTATCTCCATTGCTTCGGATTTCGATATACTCGGAAGTAAAGTGAACGGGGCTGGGGGAGACGGAGGTTCAATAGCAATTTTGACTAACGGTGATATGGCTGTGAAACGCAAGATGATAAGAGCCATCCAGGAAAAGGGATACAAGTATCTGCCGCACTATATTGCCCGCCAGGGGCTCCGCGTCTGGCA
>JANQEH010000258.1 GCA_028278455.1 bacterium | reverse complement strand
TGTCCAGGTGCGTCGGCTGCCGTTCATGCGAAGAAGCATGCAATGAGGTGAATGAAATGCCTGCCCCGGATGTTCCTTTCGACGACGAATCGGTCATCGATTCTAAACGCTACCCGACCGACAAGGCATTGACCGTTGTCAATAAGTACGAAATCGAAAAGGAAATTGCACCCGGGAAGAAAGAAACGATAAAAATATTCAGGAAAATCCAGTGTAACCACTGTATGGAGCCTGCTTGCGGTTCGGCGTGTTTTGTAAATGCCTTCACCAAAACACCGCAGGGAGCAGTACACTATGACCATTCGATATGCGTAGGCTGCAGGTACTGTGTGAATGCATGTCCGTTCTATGTTCCTGCATATGAATGGGATAGCTGGAATCCGAGAATGTTTAAATGCACAATGTGTGAGCCGAGAATACTCGACGGTAAACTTCCGGGATGCGCGGAAGCCTGCCCGATGGAAGCATTGACATTCGGAAAGCGGAAGGACCTTATTAAGATAGCTCACGACAGGATCAAGAAGTATCCTGAGAAGTACGTTGACCATATATACGGTGAACATGAGATGGGCGGAACTAACTGGCTCTATCTGTCACCGGTCCCGTTCGAGGAAGTCGGGCTGCCGAAGCTCGGATCCACACCGGCGCCGGAATTCACACATGGTGCGCTGACTGCAGTCCCGATTGTTGTCGGGCTCTGGCCTGTACTGCTAACCGGTATTTACGCGATAAGCAAGCACAAGGAAAAACTTGCGAAAAAAGATAAAGAAACTGCAGTTGCAGATGCTATAGAAACAACGCAGAAAGCTGCGGATAACAAGGCAGCTGCTGCTGCGGAGAGATTTAAGAAAGAGAAGGAAAAAGCGATAGAGGTAGCAGTGAAGAAAGCGCTTGAAGAACAGGCAAAACCCGATTCTGAAGGGGGTGCTTAATGTCTGAGAATGTTGCAGCAGTGGAAGAGAACGGAGCTGTTGAAGAGGCTCCGGTAACTGAGCAGGCAATCCCTGAGAAAAAGTCATTATTAACCCCGTTCAATATATTTGCCGCTATAGTTATAGTCGTCGGACTGTACCTGACATTCGAGAGATTCGTTTACGGCCTTGGAGCGGTGACAAATCTCGATGATAATAATCCCTGGGGATTCTGGATCGGTTTCGATCTGCTCTCCGGTGTTGCTCTCGCTGCAGGCGGGTACGTTACATCGGCGGCGATCTACATTTTTGGATTGAAAAGGTTCCACTTTGCTGTTCGCCCCGCGATCCTGACCGGATTCCTCGGCTACTTTTTCTTTGTTATAGCCCTGATATACGACCTCGGACGTCCATGGAGACTTCCGTACCCATATTCAGTATCACCGGGGCCGAATTCAGTAATGTTCGAAGTAGGCCTCTGTGTTATGCTATACCTGACGGTGCTGTTCATAGAATTCTCACCGGCAGCGCTGGAATGGCTCGGACTGAAGAAGATAAGGAACCTCGTGGTCAAACTGACGCTTGTATTGACAATCTTCGGAGTGGTGCTATCCACTCTACACCAGTCGTCACTCGGGGCGATGTTCCTGATGTATCCGTCGAAGATCCATCCGCTCTGGTATTCGCAGTTCATCCCGATCTATTTCTTTATATCGAGTATAATAGCCGGACTTTCGATGGTGATATTCGAAGGCTGGCTCACGCACAGGCATTACGGACATCTCTCGAAGACGGACCACAGCCTGTATGACGATTTTGTCCTGTCATTCGGCAAGGCAGCCGCGATGGTGCTGGCGGGATATTTCATGATAAAGGTGATAGGCATCACGGTCGATCACAACTGGCATTACCTGTTTACCGGATACGGCGCATGGTTTTTGGTAGAGATGCTCGGATTCGTGCTTCTGCCGTGCTTTCTCTATACGATAGCGTTCAGAGAAAAGAATGTAAAGCTGACGAAGATCGCAGCGTTACTGACAGTAATAGGTATTGTGGTTAACAGGGTGAATATAGCCACGGTGTCATTCAACTGGCAGCTGCCTTCGGCTGAGAGATACTTCCCGCACTGGAAGGAGATCTGGCTGTCGGTATTCATTGTAACGGTCGGATTAGTAGTATTCCGGTTCATAGTCAGCAGGATGCCGATTCTATATGAACATCCTGATTACGAAGACCATCATTAATATAATATAACGGTGAAATTATGGGAAATGAAATAAACACACTTCATGAGTTCTTCGTTCATACCGAGGGACTGGCATATATAATAATTGGTGTATTCCTTATAAGTTTTCTATGCTTCTACAGAGTGCTGGTAGGAAGAGAGACCGAAGAAGAATAGTAATACCAGCAAAAAAACATCCTTACTGACCCAGAAGCTATAAGTCCGGACTGTCCCCAGTCCGGACTTTTTTTTTTGTGATTATACGATTATTATAACTCACTTAGACTATGGGACAATTAAATAGAAGAGATTTCTCCACTCTGTCCCGAAGAGTCGAGACTCCGGTCGAAATGACAATTGTGAGTATCCTCTTTTGTCATTTCGACCGGAGCAGCTATAATTGTTTTATCGCTGCGCAGTGGAGAAATCTCTATAAATTAGTCTTCTCCGTATAAGAATGTATTTTAGCAGATGCCTGATTTCTACTTGAAAAAATCCACAATTGTTAATATGATTTGTAATTTAAAGCTATCAATAATATTCAATAAATAGATATATTTCGATTTACTTATTCAAGTTTATAGAAATCTAATTGAATAAATAGTCTGAATATGTTTTTTTATTATAGGATTATTAATCAGCACGAAAATGGAGGACAATGTGAAAACACTGATAATTCTTATATCATTGGCATTTTGTTCTTTAAATTTTAGTGATACTGTCGCACAAGGGTTTAACCAAGAGTATTTAGAATCTACTGTACTAATAATTCATAAGAACCGAGAAGGAAAGAAAGCAAAGGGTACAGGGATTATAGTGTTTTATAAAAAAGACTATTTCTTAGTCACCAACAAACATTTATTACCAAATAAAGATGATTACCAAAAGCTACTGATTAGGACAAGGAAAAAAGTGAGGGGAAATATAGTATTTGGTGATATTGAAATTGATTATCTTGGAGACAACAATGAGTATGCAAAAACTGTCTTATTTCATGGAAATCCTCGATATGATATCACTGTAATAAACATAACAAATACAATCCGAAGAGAATTCCTAGATATAATAGCATTACCAGGTTCTTTGTTTGCATCAAAAAAAATATTTGAAGATGCAAATATTTTAGTAGGAACAGAAGTTTTTATTGTCGGTTATCCTGTAGGTCTACATGATTTTGAAAAAATCACTCCCGTTTTGATGAAGGGCATTATAGCGTCTGATCCACAAGTTGTATTCACATTTAGTAATAGTATTGCGGATAGATTTAAACTTCCAAAAAAGCTAGATGGATTCTTAGTAGATGCAAATGTGTTATCAGGATCTAGTGGTAGTATGGTAGTCCTAAAAAGGCAAGATTTTGAGAACAGTATCGAAAAGGGAAAATTATCAAAAGACGTTAATTATTTTTTAGGTATTATTTCTCATACGATAAGTGAAAAAGGCTATGGCATAGGTCTGGGTGTTGTCTATTCATCCAATTCAATAAAAGAAATATTTGATGATTATTATAAAAAATAGAGAAAAAATCGTTGCTATAAAACCTATATGTGAATTTTTTTATCACCCGCTTTTACGGCACAAGTCTTAACTATTTTTCTAAATTTCCTACAGATATTCTACTAGCTAGATAATCAGTATAATCAATGATCCTCAATTAACTCTGTAATACAGAATAAACATTGAAACATTTCCTCTGTATTACAGTATATATTCTCAAGGTAAAAGTTTAAATCATTTAACACATTTTATATACAGGGCTGAAACATGATAGAACTTACAAGACTCGAGGAAATACTCCTGATGGCGATATTCCGGCTTAAGGAAAACGCTTACGGAGTAACGATCAAAAAGGAGATCGAGGAAAGGGCCGGTAAGAAACTCACTATCGGCGCTCTCTATTTCGCTCTCGACCAGCTTTTCAAGAAAGGATATGTCGCCAAATCGACCGGGGATCCTACTCCGGAAAGGGGAGGACGGAGCAAAACTTACTATAACCTTACACCAAATGGGATCAAGGGATTGGAATGCGCCCGTGAACTTCATGCGAACCTCTGGGATGGTGTTTCCAATATCGCCATCGAAAAACAGGACAGGGAATGAACGGGAATCCTTTAAATCCCCCTAGACTTGCAGAATGGATTTTATCCCGGATCGCTGATCCGTTTGAGAGGATTTCCATACTTGGAGATTTCGGTGAGTTTTATAGTGATATGTATTCGGAAAAGGGACGCTTTAAAGCATGGATTTGGTACTGGCTGCAGCTATTAAGATCAATCCCGTCTTTTATCAGATGGTTAACTACAGGGAGCGGAGCAATGCTTAAGAACTATATCAAGATCACTTTCAGGAACATCCGGAGAAACAAGGGCTATACTTTCATTAATATCACCGGGCTCGCCGTAGGGATGGCATGCTGCATCATGATGCTGCTCTGGGTACAGGATGAGCTGAGTTACGATAAATTTCATGAGAAAGCAGACCGGATATTCAGGACACAGGTAAAGATAGGCGATTTCGCCCTCTGGGCTTCATCACCCGGTCTTCTGGCACCTGCTCTGAAAAGAGATTTTCCCGAAGTAGAGGGAGCAACAAGAATGAGGCCTACCCGAAGAATCCTTCTAAGGTCTGAAGAGCAGAGTTTTTACGAAAACAGTTTCAGTTTTGCCGATCCGGATATCTTCGACATATTCTCGTTTCCATTTATATCGGGAGATCCTAAAACGGCATTATCCGATCCCGGTTCAGTGGTTCTGACCGAATCAAAAGCCAGGCAGTTCTTCGGAGATGAGGATCCGATCGGGAAGGTGATCCAGTATGGTGATAAGCTGGAATTTACCGTATCAGGCGTTATAAAGGATATTCCGAATAACTCATCAGTTCGAGTTGGATTTATAGCTCCGTTCAAAGCATACGAAAAATTGGATACAAGACTGCATGACTGGGGCAGATACGATTTCCAGACTTATGTGCTTCTAAGGGAAAACACAGATCCTCAACAGGCAGGAGCAAATGTTAAGGACTATCTCATGCAGTTCAAGGACGGATTGAACACAGAACTTTTCCTGCAGCCTCTTACTCGTATCCACCTGTACGATTCTGAGGGGATGGGTGATATAATCTATGTTTACATGTTTTCCTCACTGGCGGTGTTCATTCTGGTGATAGCCAGTATTAATTTTATCAACCTCACTACGGCACGCTCAGGCAGGAAAGCTAAGGAAGTCGGTATGCGCAAAGTTGTCGGGGCAAGGCGGAAAGACCTGATAAAGCAGCTGATGGGTGAGTCGATCATTATGTCATTCATTGCGTTCATCATCGCAATGCTGATCGTTATCCTGTTCCTCCCGGCATTCAACTCCATAGCGGAGAAACACCTGAGCCTGAACATCATGGGAAATTTTCAGGCATTTACCGGGCTTGTCAGCATTGTTGTTTTCACCGGAATATTTTCGGGAATATACCCGTCACTTGTACTGTCGTCGTTCAAGCCGGTCAACATTCTTGGTAAAGCTGCCTCTGCAATAAAAGGCGGAGGTGTTTTTCTTAGAAAATCTCTTGTTATCCTTCAGTATTCAATCTCGATAATCCTGATGATCGCAACGATAGTTGTATACAACCAGATCGGTTATATAAGGAATTCCGACCTTGGATTCGACAGGGAACATCTTGTATATATCCGGATGAACACAGATACATTCAAACAGTATTTTACAATCAAAGATGAACTTCAGAAATATCCGGGAATTACCGGTATTACAGCAACTGAAGCGCTTCCGACATACATGGCGAACTGGTCATATGTCAACCGCTGGGATGGAAAAACCATAGATGGCTCCGTCAGGATGAATTCCTGTGCGATAGACCGTAACTTCATTGAGATGTTCGATATGGAGATAATAGAGGGCAGCAGTTTTTCAGAGGAAAATTCTGCCGAATCTGCTGTATTTATAGTAAATGAAGAGGCTGTCCGCCAGATGCAGATCGATGATCCTGTGGGAAAAAGGCTTAACCTCTGGGGAAGGTACAACAGCAGGATCATAGGTGTTGTAAAGGATTTTCATTTCAGGCCCCTTACTCAGAAGATCGAACCTATTATCCTCCGATACCATCCGGGTGAATTCAGGGTTCCGGGATCATTTTCATATATATGTGTGAGACTTCGCTCGGAAAATTTAATAGATACAATGGATAAAATTGAAAATACAATGAAAGGCTTTGCACCTGATTATCCGTTTGAATACGGATTTCTTGACGAGAGGATAGAGAACCTGTACAGGGCAGAAAAGAGAATGGGAAGGATATTCGGATATTTTGCTGTTCTTGCGATTCTTATCTCATGTCTCGGGCTTTTCGGTCTTGTATCGTTCATGGCAGAACAAAGGCGGAAGGAAATAGGCATCAGGAAAGTCCTCGGAGCGGCAGTTTCGGGGATTGTTATGCTGATCTCGAGAGAATTCATCATACTTGCTGTCGCAGCTAATGTAATTGCATGGCCGGTTGCTTATTTTGTTATGAACAGGTGGCTTCAGAGTTATGCATACAGGGTGGATATCGGATGGATGGTTTTCATCGTTTCGGCCTTTGCAGCGGTCATAATTACTCTGATAACAATAGCCTTCCAGTCAGTGAAGGCTGCAATAGCTAATCCTGTGACATCATTGAGGTATGAATAGGAATTGGCTATATGAAAAAATACTTAAAAAATAGCAAATTAAAATACAGACACTTTTTTCTACATTGTTCCGATCAAAGTGAGAAGGATTCTATGATCGGAGATTTTCAGGAGATTTTTAACCTGAAAAAGAAGGAGAAAGGGCATATAAAAGCAGTAATGTGGTATTTTTCTCAAATTTTATTATCAATTCCATCTTTAATTAAATGGGTGACTTATAACAGAACAGGACTTGTACTAAAATATCTAAAATTCTCATTAAGAAATGTTAGACGGCAAAAATCACTATCGCTCATAAATGTAAGTTGCTTAACATCCGGGATAATTTGCTTTTTCCTTATCGCACTTTATGTTTTTGATGAGACAAATTATGAATCCCATAATCCAAATTCAGAACATGTTTACAGGTTAGCCCATGAACTGCAGGAATCAGAAGGAGTTACGAGGTCAGCCTTATCCGCAGCAGTCTGGGGTCCGGCATTTTTGCAAAACTTCGGAGAAATTAAAGAGTATGTCCGGGTAAAACCGTCATTTACAAAGACCTTGTTGAAGTATAAAGAAAAAAGGCTGTTTTTTAACAATTTTGCATGGGCAGACAATAAATACTTTGATCTTTTTGCGATACCCGTGATTAAAGGAACCGCGGGAAATGTACTTAATGAACCAGCATCTGTTGTAATAAGCGAGAATGTTGCTAAAGTTTTCTTTGGTGATGATGAACCTATCGGGAAAATTATTTTCTATGGGAATTCTTTTCCATTAACGGTAACAGGGGTGATGAAAGAAGATTACGGTAATTCTCACATCAATTTTGACATCGTAGGATCATTTAAAACACTGGAAAATACATCGGGCAAAGGGGCATTCAATCCATTGCAAGACTGGTTTGAATATGAATACTATACATATTTTTCTATTATGGAAGGTGTCCAGCCAGAAGAATTTGAATCACGTCTGACAGGATATCTTAGCAGCATTGTTGGTGACGACTTGAATGCTTCCAATATTAAAATAAGGATGCTTCTACAACCAATCAGGGATATTCATCTTCATTCTGACCTTGAATTTGAATTAGGAATAAACGGAAGTATCACGAGAGTATATTTGCTTGCCGGATCTGGTTTTTTCATACTGTTAATTGCCTTCTTAAATTTTATAAATTCAACTATTGCTAATAATTTGAACAATGCGAAAAATTTTGGAGTACGTAAGGCTGTAGGTGCGGGTAAACAGCATTTCCTGTTTCAGAGCTTCAGTGAATCTTTTATATATATTATTATCTCATTAGTATTATCTATTCTTGTTATTGTAATGATTTTACCGTTGTTTAGTGAATTGATCGGTCGGAATTTTTCCTTGAGGGACTTAATTGAGGTCAAAACAGTAGGATCAACACTCATTATAGTTTTTGTCCTGGGATTAATTACAGGTAGTTATCCACTTTATCTGTTTGGTTCATTTGATATCTTGAAATCAATTAGAGGTAGCGGAATTAATTTCAAGGAAAGAAAATTCTACAGGGAACTTTTAATAGTAATTCAATTTGCCGTAACTATAATGCTGATTTCGAGTACGGATATGATTTTCAGACAATATTCTTTTTTAAAGTCCAAAGATCCTGGATTCAAAAAAGAAAATGTCCTCGTTATACCACTGGTTGAAACAAGGTCGCGAATTTTTTCGAACAGGATGAAGCAGCAGATTGCGGTAATACCGGAAGTAATAAATGTAGGATTAGCTGCAAGTGTACCTGGGGGAAAAACCGATGACAAGAAATTAGTAAAGACATTGGACCGCGATCTAAATGGAACTCATGTGATGCAAAGGATGAAGATTGGGTATGAACTTGTACCGGCTCTTGGATTGGAGATCGTAGCCGGAAGAAATTTCACTCGGTCAATGAACACAGACAGGCAAAATTTCTTGTTGAATGAAAGCGCGCTAAAGAAACTGGGATTTTCGACATATAATGAAGCAATCGACAGTCCTATTCAGGTTGGAGGAAGCAGGAGAGGAAAAATTATTGGAATTGTAAAAGATTTTCATATAGAGTCTCTGCATCATACTATTGAACCGATGGTATTTTATATGGATATGGGTAAGTTTTTATTTATCAGGTTTATGTCTGAAAATACTTCTGGTGCAATTAATTCGATTAAAGAGAAATGGGAGTCTATCCTTCCGGATATACCTTGCGATTATTACCTCCTTAATGAGCAGCTAGACAGTCTGTATAAATCTGAGGAGAATCTCGGGAAGATACTGATGTATTTCAGTGTAATCGCTCTTTTTACTTCCAGCTTTGGTTTATATGGTTTATCGCTGATAACCATTGAACAAAGGAGAAAAGAGATCGGTATCCGAAAAACACTTGGGGCATCGAACGGAAGAATACTAAACCTTTTAAACAGGGAGTATCTAAGAACGATAATGATATCAATACTGGTAGCCCTACCTGCGGTTTTTATATTGATGAATATCTGGCTTCAGAACTTTGCATACAGGACGAAAATTAACAGTTTGTCTTTTATCATTGCAGCGTTGATATCATTATTGATCACATTTATCACAGTTAGTATGAGATCATTAAAAGCTGCAACTGCAAATCCTGTCGATTCAATTAGATATGAATAATGATATGAGGGTGAATATGAACAGCAATAATGAGTATAATAGGAGTATGATTTTATACTTCACAATCATTTTAATAATTTCTTTTCTTCCAAGTTCAGGTATTTCTCAGGACAGGAGTCGCCTTGAAGAACCGGGTGAAAGAAGAAGAAACCAGTGGCATCCACCTGTAAAAATAATGGATACGATAGGCCTGAAACCGGGAATGTCTATAGGTGATCTCGGAGCCGGGAGGGGAAGATTTACAGTCTGGTTTGCAGACAGGGTAGGTGAGACGGGAAGAGTATTCGCAAATGATATTGATAAAAGAGCCCTGGATTACAATCTAAGAAGGTGTAGAAGAGCGGGATTTGAAAATGTTACGGCTGTACATGGAAAAGTTGACGATCCATGTTTTCCGAAAGAAACCCTGGATGTAGTTTTCATTATTGGAACCTACCACCATCTGACAGAGCCGATTGAACTTATGAAAAACATAATTCCATCTTTGAAGGAAGGAGGTAAGCTCGTGATCGTAGAATATGATCCTGAAAAGACTAGGGATACATCAGGCAGGTCTTCAACTCCAAAAGACAAAATGATCAATCAAATGGAACAGGCAGGTTTCGATGTAGTTAAGATCGAGACTTTTCTTGAAAGGGATAATATGTATTTCGGGATTCCAAAAAAAAGACAGTTGAAGTAACTAAGCATGACAGAATATTCTAAAAAACAGCCTAAAACAGCAATCTGGATCCTTTCAAGGATATCGGATCCGATAGAGAAAGACTCAATAATTGGGGATTTTTCTGAGATCTTTTTCGAAAGAGAGAATGAATCAGGCAAAATCAGAGCTTTACTGTGGCTCTGGCAGCATATAATTTTATCATTACCATCATTCATTAAAAAAATATTTTTCGGGAGTGGAGCAATGTTTAAGAATTATTTCAAGATTGCATATAGAAATATTACCAGGCAGAAGATATACTCAACGATTAATATTCTTGGTTTATCAATCGGGCTGTCATTCTGCATCCTGATCTACCTCTATATCTCAAATGAACTGTCCTATGACAATTTTCATGAGAAAGCCGAAAGGATATTTGCTGTTGTCGGAGAAGATAATTTTCACAAGAGCAAAGGCGTTTGGAGTACTGTCTCGATGGGACCAGCACTTGAAGAAACATTTCCTGAAATTGATTGTGTTGTGAGGTGGAACAGCATGTTCCAGGGAACAGTTAGATATCAAAACAAAGTGTTCAATGAATTCGTTGTTTTCACAGATCCTGAGTTTTTTGAAGTATTCTCCTTCAAGTTGATAAGCGGTGATCCTACCACAGTTTTAAATAGAACTGACTCAATAGTTTTAACTGAAAGTACTGCAGAAAAGTATTATGGGGAAAATGATCCAATTGGTAAGATTTTGAGTATCAGTATAGGAGATTTTACAAGAGATTTCGAAATCACCGGTATTTCTGAGGATGCACCCGGCAATTCATCGATAGGTTTCAGATTTCTCATTAATATCGAAAATCTCCGAAATATCCGCGGTCCTGATTACCTGAATAACTGGTGGTTTAATGATTCTAAAAGTTTTGCACTGTTAAAGGAGGGGGTACAGGTTGAAGAAATTAACAATAGAATGGATCCATTCACCAGAGAAAAATTTGCTAAGAAATTCGAAGAAAGGAAAAGAACGGGAACATGGGACGGTACAGGGATGGCTGTTGCATACTACCTCTATAATATAAAAGATCTTCATCTTGAACCGGAACTTCTGAATACTGTTTCAGCAAATATAAAAAATACATATATACTGGCAGGGATTGCATTTCTTATTCTGTTCATTGCATGTATTAATTTTATAAATCTTTCAATTGGAAGAGCTTCAGGCAGAGCTGTAGAAATGGGAATGAGGAAGGTAATGGGAGCGGAAAGGATTCAGCTTGTCAGGCAATTCTGGAGTGAATCATTTCTGATAACTTCAATATCGCTCGCCATCGGGATGTTCTTAGCAGCTTTCCTTGTAGGGACATTCAGCAGCCTTGCAGGAAAGAAACTGTATCTGAGTTCAATTTTTGATCTGAACGGAGTATCTGCATTAATAGTCTTAGTCGTTTCTGTGAGTGTCTTCGCAGGCTTTGTCCCATCCCTTTTCATAACAAAGTTCCATCCGGTAGATATAATAAAAGGAAAGTTCAGGATTGGAGGAAAGAATATTTTAACGAAAACACTGGTTGTTGTCCAATTCGGGCTCTCTGTATTCTTCTTAATAAGCACATTTATTATGACCGGCCAGATCGGATTTTTGGTTAACTCAGATCCCGGTTTTGACAGGGACGGGATAGTTTATATCGATACTCAGGAAAGCGGCTGGGCAGAAGGTGAAAAAACAACTGCACTGGTTAAGCTTTACAAAGAAAGGTTAGGCAGCAGAGGAGAAAATATACTTAATATTTCAGGTTGCTTCACGGGTTTTAACAGGAATTTATCAAGCAGCCATTTTCGGATAAATGACGAGATGACCACTGTATTTGTTAACAAAGTATATTATGATTATATTAAAACATCGGGGATCGATCTAAGTATGGGTAGGGATTTTTCGCCTCAATTTGCAAGTGATACTACGGCAATTATCGTTAATAGGGCATTTTTAGATGAATACCGGATATCCGAACCGATAGGTAAAATGATAGAATACGATGACGGCAGTATGACCGGATTAAAGATCATAGGGGTAGTAGAGAATTATAATTTTATGTCTCTAAGAAACCGTATAGAGCCGGTAATTCTGACAATGATCCCGGAAATGACCATAAAGAAAATCATAGTTAAAATCTCTGGAACTAATATTGTACCGACTATTAAAAGATTGGAAGCTGTCTGGAGCGAAATTCAGCCAGATAAACCATTTCAATATACTTTCCTTGATGAAGATATTGAGAGAGCTTACTTTAATGAAAAGAGGTGGAGTACAATTGTAAAATATTCTTCAGTATTTGCTATACTTATTACCTGTATGGGAATATTTGGTTTGACTTCAATTATAGTGAATAGAAGAATTAAGGAGATCGGTATCAGAAAAGTACTTGGAGCTGCAGTATCAGGAATAGTTATGCTGATAACGAGAGAATTTATCATACTTACCGCCGCGGCAAATATCATTGCATGGCCGATATCCTATTTCGTTATGGACAGGTGGCTGCAGGGTTTTGCATACAGAGTAGATATCGGCGGGATGGTTTTCATATTATCGGCTTTTATTGCTGTCTTTATTACTCTGATAACTATAGCATTTCAATCAGTGAAAGCTGCCCTGGTAAATCCTGTATCATCATTGAGGTACGAATAATTCAAAAAGTCAACAAAATGATCGGATGAACAGTATGGATTAGGATAAAAGAGGTAAATAATATTCTGATGTTGTTAATATGCTTATTTTTATTCACCGGTTCTAAAAAATTAGTAAGAGTAAAATAGGTAGCCAGGAAAGCAATGAAGTTTAGGTTATTTATGTCTCTAATTCGGGATTCTTGATCGTCAACTGAGATAAGAAGGTTATATTTGATACCGCGTTTGTAAAAGGACATCCGGTCCTGATGTCACCATCGAGAGAGAAATAGTTGAAAATATGATCAATCTAAGAGGTACATTTGATAATATTTTATTATACTTTCGACGCATTCTCACAGGGATCACCTCGAATCCTATCTGGTTTGTAATACATTGATGGAGAACTTGAATACAGTATTCATCTCAGGCAATAAAATCTGTAATGAGCTTGAAATCATGCTGAGTAATATCAAAACTGTCCAGTAAAGAATCTTAAGGATAAATCCATCAGCAAATACTTCTGAAAAAGTCATATCTAATGGTGTTGAACTAAGAGCATTAAGATTGAAACATGATCCGGATGATATCTGGCACAAAGCAGAAAACATAGGATTCATTATTAACCTCTACGGTGCGAGGAAATCCCATTAAGAGGATTGGAAACCGTTGATAGAGGATAAAAAATTAAAGAATGAAATTATTGATATCGCATTTCTTCCAAAATGGTTATTCGGGAATGCTTCTACCGGTATTGTCAAACAGTATATTGATCCAAAGTTAATTGTCTCTGTTCACATACCACCCTGAGAGTATGAAGAGGTGAAAAATAAAATGATTCATAAACATGACAATATGATTTTTTCAGAAATCCTCTGGATAAAAAAATGCTGAAATACACTCCGTAGTATCAATTTCAAGATCGGTAAAACTGATAAATTTAAATATATTACCTACAATGTGAAACAAATAGGTTGTAGAATCCGTATTTGTTTTACAAAAAAGGAATTATAACCGGGGCGCTGAAATGAAAATATTATCCAGGACAGAAGAATTGCTGCTTATTTCTATATGGAAGCTTCAAAAGAATGCTTATGCGGTAACAATAAGAGAGGAACTCAAGACTATGACGGGGCAGATATGGGCATTTGGCGGTCTTTTTGTCTCCCTTGAAAGGTTAGCAAAAAAAGGACTTGTCGAGTCCTCATTATCTGATCCTACTCCAGAAAGAGGTGGAAGGAGTAAAAGGATATACCGGCTGACAGGAAATGGGCTAGATGAACTGATTAAGATAAGGAAGCTCCAGGAATCGATATGGGAGCAGGTTCCGAAATTAACGCATGAGAAACTATCATGAACAAGAGAGCCGGAAAACACAAAC
This sequence comes from bacterium, assembly GCA_028278455.1. Taxonomy (GTDB): domain Bacteria; phylum SM23-31; class SM23-31; order SM23-31; family SM23-31; genus JANQEH01. The sequence goes on along the minus strand of JANQEH010000258.1, from coordinate 15,441 downwards.
CCCCTGGAATACCACGCCGTTTATTCGAGAAAATGTACCCTGATTCCGGGAATTATACTACGGTTGGTGATCTCGATGAGGTATATAACAATATTTCGCTGGACCGTGGGAAAGTACATGCGTTAACCTGGTATTGGTGGCAGCTTTCTCTGGCACTTTTTCCATCTGTTAGTCGCAAATTATACGGGAGTATGATAATGTTTGTCAACTATCTGAAGATCACTTTTAGGAATATTTACAGGCAAAAGGGGTATTCGATTATTAATATATCTGGTCTTGCGATTGGCCTAACATGCAGCATACTGATCCTGCTGTGGGTATTGAATGAACTGAGTTTTGATAATTTCCATGAGAACAGCGATACCCTGTATATCGTGGGTACAAAAATGACGCTGCCAAACCGAACATACACTGGAACAGGAACCCCCCCGGCATTTGGTCCCGCTCTGAAGGTTGAATATCCCGAGGTTGTAAATTCTGCCAGGCTGCAGAATGGCTCCAATAGACTAGCAGTTATGTATAAAGATAAAGTGTTTACCGAGTCGGTCCGATTTGGGGATTTTTCATTCTTGGAGATGTTTTCTTTCCCTTTGATAACTGGGAATGTTGTATCCAGCCAGAATAATCCGGAAGCAATATATCTTTCCGAATCGATAGCTGAGAAATATTTCGGAGATGAAGATCCACTTGGAAGAGTTCTTACAATAGACAGACAGTATGATTTCAAAGTTGCCGGGGTGATGAAGAATTTCCCTCAGAACTCTGTTGTACGTTTTGATATACTAGCCCCGCTAGAGACTATCGAAAGTATGTATAATAATCCAAACGGAACCAGAACCTGGAGCAACCTTTCGTTTATTACTCTGGCGCAGGTTAGGGAGAATACAGATATAGAGGATTTTAATACAAAGATTAATGGGAGAATTATCACAGGTAACGGGGGAGAAGAGGATGTCAGACCATTCCTGGCTAAGTATACAGACATCTATTTATACGGTATCACTGGCGAAGGAGGTAATATTGGGCGCATAATACTGTTTGCAATTGTTGCTGTTTTTATTCTTTCACTAGCATGTATTAACTTCATGAATCTTTCAACAGCGAGGGCAACAACAAGGGCGAAAGAAGTAGGTATGAGAAAAGTAGTTGGGGCCAGACGTTCAAACCTGATCACCCAGTTTCTAGGCGAATCATTGATCTTTTCCTTCATCTCATTCTGTATATCTATAGGTATGGTTTATTTTGCTTTACCATATTTCACTGATCTGGCTCAAAGTGATCTGACAATTGGATCTGTTTTCAATATCCCGGTGTTTACAGGACTTTTGATGATCGTTTTTCTCACCGGGATTGTATCAGGCAGTTATCCTGCATTCTTTTTAGCTGCATTTCGTCCGGTAAAGGTAATAAAGGGGATTCCGGGAGTTGGTAATGCAAGTTCTTTATTCAGAAAATCACTTGTAGTATTACAGTTCTTTATTTCTATAGGATTAATAATTTGCACTTTGGTAGTATCTAATCAATTGGCATTTGTAGGCGGTAGAGATCTTGGCTATGATAAAGATAATATGATCTATCTCCCTGTAAAAGGTGAGTTGAAAAACCAGTATTTTGCTGCCAGGGAGGAACTTGAAAGAATACCTGGTGTTCTTTATGTAACATCTACACAGACAACGGTCACCGGAGTGTATTGGAACGGTCATAACTGGGATTGGGAAGGAAAGGACGAAAACGTCGATCCAATGATCACATATCTGTTCACAGACCAGAATTTTGCAGAGTCATTTAACATTAATATTGAACAGGGAAGATTTTTTCAATCTGAGTTTGAGAATGGTGAAAAGGATTCTCAGAATGTTATTATTAATGAAGCTTTTGCCGGACTGATAGGGAAGGAGACGGTGGTCGGTTCAAGAATTTTTAATGGTGATGGCACACCGTATAATGTCATAGGGGTAATAAAGGATTTCAATTTTAAGTCTTTATATAACCAGATTGAACCGATAGTTTTATTCTATTCACCACGGAGATTCAACCAGATGTATATCCGGATAAATTCCGAAAATGTAGATGATACAATCAGCAGGATCGAAAGTGTTTTTAAAACTTTCAATCCGGAGTTCCCGTTTGAATACAGATTCCTTGATGAGAGAATAGAACTCATGTACAGCGGAGAGAAGCGGTTCGGCAATATATTCAAAAGTTTTGCACTGTTGGCCGTAATAATATCTTGCCTTGGTTTATTCGGACTGGCATCATTCATGACTTCTCAGAGAACTAAGGAAATTGGAATAAGGAAGGTTCTTGGTGCATCTGTAACGGGAGTGATTATTCTCCTGTCAAGAGAATTTGCCAAATGGGTGGTAATAGCTAATGTAATAGCCTGGCCGGTTGCGGGGTATTATATGAATCAGTGGTTGGAGAATTTTGCATACAGAACAAGTATTGGGATTAATACTTATCTTATCGCAGGCGGAGTCGCTCTAATTGTAGCAGTATTGACGATAAGTTATCAGGCTATTAAGGCTGCAGTATCACGGCCGGTAGATTCATTGAGATATGAATAACAAAGTTAAATTAGTTTTGAATAAAGACGAATTTTGGATGTATTAATAGGCAGAGCTAAGAAGAGTTTTCTCATTTTAGTTTCTCTCCTAGTAATGATTTATAAAGTACGCTCCCCGATCCCGGGGGGCGTATTTTTTTGTAACGCAAATTTTATAATACTGACTATCCAATTTAAATTTAGTTTTATTTCTATTGGTATTGAATTACTTAGAATCTGCTTGGAGTTCTCTTAATAAATTAGATATTACATCATAAATTAAATGGGACAGTAGCTAGCACATCCCTTGCAAAGATGAGGTAGACAGACCAGCCAAAATCTTCTTCATCAATAATGACAATAACATAGCAGAATTTCAAGTAGGTATATCCCTTTTGTGTCAACAGATGTGTGTCAAAGTGGTGTCAAAACTACCCCTGCTTATTAAGTAACAACAGGGATTCTTCATTGCCTGATTTCCTTATCTCTGGCGTATTAGACAAGACCTTATGATCTGCTCCTCTTTAAATCGCTTCTTCATGGTAAATCCTCCTGGATTAATATAATAGGATTTACCCACATTTCAAATTGCACACTTTATGGGGAGCAGATCAATGGTCTTCCTCAAGGGCCAACAATTATGGTATGGAGAAGAAATGATGGCCCACCTCCTCCAGAATAAAAATGGTTGTTCTTTAGAGTAAAAATTCGGAAATTAATTAAAATATTTACGTACTACTGGACATATACCATGCATAGTTTTAGACTATTTTTATTCATACCTTTTATTATATTATTAATGTTTACCCATACAGCTCATGGGCAAACAAAGATTAATCCAGAGCCCATTCCTGAAGATTTTATAGGATGGTGGATACCCAGAAGTTATTTAACTAATTTAGTTGAAAAGAATAACCCTAAGAACATAATACCTGGCGAAATGCTATGCATTTATCCTCAATTCAAAGCGATGATTATATCAGGAAATGAAGGTTGGAACCAGAGTATTAAAGTTATTAATACAAAAGAACTTCATATCTTAAATGATTTGAATAATGTGGAATACATTATCAGGAGAACTTCAACTTTGACAGGTACTGAAATACTTATTAAAGATGAAACCGGTGGTGACTCTGGTATAAAAAGATTTAACGAACGATTTGTCCGTTATCCATTAAAATACGAAGAAAAACCACCTGTGGAAATTATTAATGACCTTATATTCGCTGGGGAATATCTTACCTATAATCAAGGCAATCGTGAAGTGATTTTTAAAGCAGATGGAACCGTAACAGGTATCAAGAACTATACACACTATGAAATAGATCTATTCTGGAGTTCATTGTTCAATATGATATATTTCCGAAAAGGGAATAAGCATTCAAAGGATTATACGGTATACCACTATGAATTTCCAGGTGATACACTTAAGTTATATTACAGTGTTCCTTCACAATATGAGCATGAATATGATAAAGGAGAGCTCTTTTTAAAGCTAATTAAGAAATCGAAGTAATTACTTCCCATTGTTCCATAATAGCCCGTGGTCATTGATCGCGGGCTTTTTTGTTTGTGCAAAAATGTGCAAGCAAATGTATCCGCTTCAATGTATTTCAGTTTCGTGTCAAACTCGGTGATAATTGTGACGGTTATGACAATCGTAACTATAACTAAATTAGAAATAGGGTGGGCTGTGCTTGGTTTATATTGACTTATGTTCATTCCAGAGTTCTAACACTTGAAAATCTCTTTCAGGCAGAAAACCGTATATTCTTTTTTGGTTATCACATAGAAAAACATCTTGAATATTTCACAAAAAAAGAAGATATTATATATTATTATTCTGGGGCAGTAGCTCAGTCTGGGAGAGCGCATCCCTCGCACGGATGAGGTCGGCGGTTCGAGCCCGCTCTGCTCCACTATTTATCTCGCAACTCTCGCTCATATCAAGCAGGGATTCCCGGCAATCATTGTATACAACAACATTCCTTTGAATTGAAAATCCAGAAAAGATTATTCAGAAATACTGGCAGCCTTTATTGATATCCCCGGCTTTCTTCAGATTATATGTCACCTGCAATATTTTTAGCAGGGGCGGTTTAGCTTAGGTGAAATATTTTCGAGGTACAATGTACTATAGATATGCGTAGGTAGATGCTATACAATAATCAGATCAAAATATAAGTAAATTGTCCATAATAAGTTCAAAGGTTGTCTCTCCAAGTCTTGCTCAAAACTGTTTTATAAAGAACAAATTGTGCGGTATTAGCGAGCGAAAAGTAGAAAAAAACTGCACCAGAAATGGAAATGCTGCCGCAAATCAATACAATATCGTTGATTATTATGATGTGACAAGATCTCCCTCGTAGAGATGGGACAGTCCCGCAATAATATTAGATTTAATACGAAAAAACCGCCCGGGAACGGACGGTTTTTTTTATTGTTTACGCAGAAATCGGAGTTTTAGTCTAATAAAGATTATTTATTATTAACAATTATTCTTTTATTAGGGATGTCTATTGTAAGTTTTCTATTCTTCCAGATACTGATTCCGATAATCCCATCATAGATAATCCTTTTTTTAAAATCCACTATATGATTTTCCAAGGAGATTTCAGGGGCATCTAAAAGAGCAATTTTTTGTACTTCTTTTTGAATGATCTCTTCTGTTTCAGAACCGGAAGAATCCATCCCCAGAATTTCAAGGAATCTTTTATCCATAATAATTTTATTACCGGATCCTGTATCGATCTCAAATTCAACCGTTATTTTATCATTGATCTTAAAATAAGCATGAATATCCAGAGATTTATCCCTTTTCATTTGAAGTTCGATGGGAATAACCTTTCCTGTTTTAAGCAGAGTTTTCATTGATTCTTCGGTTTCAATGATGATATTGTTGTTTATGAAGTCCATCGTGACCGGCTGGTTTTCAATGATTTTAAGAGAATAAAGTCCATCTATACCGGATTCATCAAGTAGATTCCAGAATACGATATATGGTTCTTTCTCAATTAAGCTGCCAAGCTTGATCGATGTTGTTTGAAATAATTCAAAATCGAGTCTTTCGCCGGTATGTCTGAAAACGGTTAAATAGCCGACTGATTCAATGTCCATGTTCTTCTTGTGTTTTTCTGCCAATACGTGTATTCCTGAACCTGTATCGAAAATGAAACCGGCATTTAGATCGTCTGTTATGTTTGTTCGAATAAAAATGTGTCCGAAGCGGGTAAGAGAGAAGGGTATCTTTTCAGGCTCCTGCGCGGAAACCTGACAAACCGTAATTACTATCAAAATTAATGTAAATATGAAATGTTTTTTTAAATGCATTTCTCCTCCAGTATGCAATATTTAATGAATCTTTAATTCCACCAATATTCTGCGGCAAAACCATTGTTTTACTCAATGTAAAAAATATCCTTTATTTTTTCAACAGAATATCGAAAAACTGTTTACAAATTGTGACAGATTTTAATATAAGTTGCAGAAATTCTGTTCTTTTAAACTCACAAAATATAGATTCCCGAGTTAGACTTTCTGATTTTCGTAAAGAAATTGAAAAATAAGCTATCTGAAGATTCAGATAAATCTGAGATTTTAAATTTAGAGTATAAGCAATGCTGTTACGCAAATCCGGGTAAAATAGGTGTGAAATGATGTTGATTAATACTTTGCTTAAAGAAAATTATTTATAATACGTGACTATGTCAATAATAGGCTAAATATTTTTAGTTTTCAGAGCGGATATTAACAGCACTGCTCGCGCGGATGAGGTCGGCGGTTCGAGCCCTCTCTGCTCCACAAAAAAGTCCTATTTATGCTTCTCTTTCTATTACAGCTCTGGTTAAAAGTCTGCCCTGAAAATTGATACCAGTATAGATCAAAATATCTTTCAATAGATTTCTTGATCTGATTAAAACTCACACCCTATTCAGATCTACTTTAAAAGACTTGACTTTTTAATCATAAATAATTATAGTGTAAACAAAGTAAACATAAGAAACATAAGAAACAAGATAGCCATTGTACGCATTGTCCGCCTGTTTTATACAGGCAGAATTCTTTTAACATTATTTTGGAGATATAGGATGAAAGAAACTTACACAATTCCTGAGATTGCAAAGCTTCTTAAGGTATCACGTCATACAGTTTATAAGTGGGTTAAGAAAGGTTATTTACCGGCATACCAGCCTTCTCAGAATGCGGCGTGGAGAGTGACAAGGCGGGAACTGTCGAAGTACTTTAATGAACACAATATCCCAAAAGAGGTTATTGGAGGAGATAGAATAAAAATCCTAATAGTTGACGATGATGTTAATTTCGCCAGGTCAATTCTAAGATCATTAGGTGATGTAAGAGAGTTTGATCTGGAGACAGCTCATTCCGGATTTTCTGCCGGTGTACAGTTGATGAAGTTTTCACCCGATGTGATACTGCTCGATATATATCTGGGAGATATTGACGGAAGAGAATTATTTGAGAGAATAAAAGAGAATCCCGAGTTGAATGGTGTTAAAGTTATCGGAATGTCAGGTAAACTGACAGAAAATGAAATCCAACCTCTGCTGGAACAGGGATTTTATCACTTTTTTCAGAAACCCTTTAATTATGAAGACCTCAAAAATATCATTCTAAAAGGTTTATAAGTATTCTATTGAATCTTTAATCAAACGAGAGAAGAATGAAGATATCGAATATTAGAATCGGAAAACGGCTATTGATCGGATTTACTATTGCAGTCGTTTTTTTAAGCGCTTCAGGGCTTTATGCTCTCTTGGAGATCCGTAAGGTTACGGCTCTTGCTGAACAGATTTACGATCATCCTCTGGCCGTGAGTAATGCTGTCAGGGATATTAGAGCAAATATAAACGGTATGCACAGGTCAATGAAGGATGTCGCACTGTCTGAATCAGTTGAGGAGCTAAATGAAGCATCAAGGCTTGTAGATTATTATGAAATGCAGGTTTACAGTGAATTTGAATTAGTTTTTGACAGATTTCTTGGAGATATAACCGATGTCGAAGATGCTCATCAGGCATTTAAAGACTGGAAGATTATTCGTGATGAAGTGATAATGCTTAGCAGGGAAGGAAATAAAGAAAAAGCAATTGAGATCACAAAAGGTAAAGGATATAACCATGTAATATTCATGACTGAAGAAATTCAGTCTATGATAGATTTCGCCGGTGAAAAAGCAAGTGAATTCCTCACTGAAGCACGAATTCACCAGGAGGAAAACACAATAGTGGTTTTAGCAATAATATTTTTTTCCACAGGTCTTGTGATTTTTATTTCAACTGTTATTACCCGAAGTATTGTTAATCCATTAAAGATCATTGTAAATAGAATAGAGAATATTTCACACGGGAATCTCGGGGGGGAAGCCGGCCTGCCCGGTAACGATGAGATCGGAGAGCTTGCGGAATCTTTCTGCAGGCTCCAGGAGGATCTATCACTGAAAGCGAGCCTTGCCGAGAGGATTGCCGGGGGGGATTTCACCGAGGATATTCCGGTTAGATCGGAAAAAGATGACCTGGGAAGATCATTTTTCACTATGACAACTTCACTTCGCGAATTAACCGGTAGACTGTTTCAATACAAGAATATTATATCTGCAACTAGTGATTATATGTCAATCGTAGGTCCCGACTACAGGTATATTACTGTAAATAACTCTTATCTGGATTCGTTAGGAAAGGACTATGATGATATTGCCGGAAAACATATCAGTGATATCTTTGGTGAAGAAATATTTAAAAAGCTTAAACCAAAATTGGATTCATGCTTGAGCGGAGAGAAGATCAATTACCGGGACTGGTATGATCTGCCCAAATACGGAAAACGATATATCGACGTAACTTATTACCCGCTAATTGAGCATGATAGTACTATCACCGCCGTCATTGTAAATGCTCATGATATTACCGAGTTGATGCAATTCAAGGAAAAACTGAATTACCAGGCAAACTTAATGGAGAATGTTTCAGATGCCATCATCGCTACCGATAATGACTTCCGGATAACGAGCTGGAATAAGGCAGCAGAAAATACCTACGGTTATTCAGAGAATGAGGTTCTGGGAAAGCCGGTAAGTGAAATACTCGAAAACGATTATATGGATGTTTCCCGCGAAAACGTTTTGAAGGAGTACAATGAAAAACGAACCTGGGAAGGGGAAGTAATTCAGACCTGCAAGGATGGATCAAAGATAAGTGTTTTGGCCTCTGTACCCACAATTAAGGATACAGGCGGTAATATATCCGGAGCAGTTGCAGCTAATCGTGATATTACAGAAAGAGTGAATGCTGATAAAGTAATACTGGACCTGAACAGAAGGAACCAGCTTATCCTGAATTCTGCAAACGAGGGAATTTATGGGCTTGACACTGGTGGAAACATCACATTTATGAATCCTGCTGCTGCTAAAATGATCGGATGGGAAATTGAAGATGTTATCGGAAAAAATTCGCATGAATTATTTCACCATTCTTATGAAGACGGGAGTTATTATCCTCCTGAAAAATGTGTCGTTTATCAAGCAGTTGAACAAGGTATAGCCACCAAAGTTGATAATGATGTATTCTGGCGGAAAGACGGTTCAAGTTTCCGGTACTAAACAGTATCAGTCCCATTTTCGGGAGTGATAATTCCATAGAAGGAGCAGTTGCGACTTTTAGCGACATTACAGATCGCATAGAGTATGAGACCAGAATTATCGCAGAACGAAACAGGGCAGAGAACTATCTTGACATAGCCGGATCGATTATTCTGGCGCTTGACGATAAAGGCAAAATAACATTACTGAATAAAAAAGGATGTGATATTCTTGGATATGACAGGGAAGAGGTGATTGGGCTCGACTGGTTTGATACATTCCTTCCTATCAGTACAAGAGAAGAGGTTAGAGTTATCTTTAACCGCTTAATGAATGGTGAAATAAAAGACCTGGAGGATATTGAAGGTTTTAAAGCTTTAACTAAAAACGGAGAGGAAAGGATTATGTTTTGGCATAATTCTTTGATCAAAGACAAAGACCAGGATGGGAAAATCATAGGTACCCTGAGTTCCGGTGAGGATATAACAGACAGGGTAAAAGCTGAAGACGAAAGAGACAGGATATTAGATTTATCGAGTGATCTAATATGCGTGGCAAGCATGGATGGTTATTTTAAGTATCTTAATCCAGCCTGGGAGACAATCCTCGGCTATTCACTTGATGAATTACTAGAGCGGCCTTTTATTGATTTTATACATCCCGAAGACCATGGTAAAAATGACGAAGAAGTTGAGAGTCTGTCTGAGGGAAATAAGACAATCAATTTTGAGAACCGTTATATTCATAAGGATGGTTCCATACGAAATATTATCTGGAATGCAACTCCTGTAAAAGAAGATAATGTGATGTATTGTATCGGAAAAGATATCACCGAGAGGAAGAAGAACCAAATTAAGATTGAGCAGCTGAATTTTGCGCTTGAAGCTGCGCAGGAGATGGCGAAAGTCGGTTACTGGAGTTATAATATTATAACCCGAACTCAAACCTGGTCAGATCAAATGTACAAAGTTCTCGGAAGGGATCCCAATCTCGGACCTCCGGAATACAATGAACATAAAGAATCATGGCATCAGGATGATAGGGAAATGTTTGATGAAGCTGTAAATGAATGTATTAACGGCCAACCATATAATATAATAATAAGAAAGATTTTCAATGACGGATCTATACATTTTATCAATTCCCAGGGATTACCCAGGTATGATGATGATGGAAACATAAAGGAATTGTTCGGGACTTCGCAGGATATAACGGGAATCATTGAGTCAGAGACAGCATTAGTGGAAAGTGAAGAAAGGTACCGCACTCTTTTCGACAATGCGGATGTACTAGTTTCTATGTATGATATAGATGGCAGGTGTATCGTTATGAACCGAAAGACTGCTGAGATGTTCGGGGGGAAACCTGAAGATTTCACTGGAAAATCGTTCGATGAGCTGCATCCGGGTGATGGTGCAGAATATACCCAGAGAATAAAGGAGTTTATAAAGACGGGAAACGCTTTAGAATTTGATGATGAAGTAAAATTCCCTGCCGGAGACAGGTGGCTGCTTTCCAAAGTAAATCCAGTAAAGGATTCAGAGGGAAATATTTTTGCAGCTCAGATAATATCTCAAGATATTACTGATAGAAAGATTCTTGAGAATGAGCTTAAAGAATCTGAAAAACTGCATCGAGAAGTTCTCAGTAATATTTCTGATGCAGTATTTATTACGGATGATAAAGGTGGATTTACTTATGTCTGTCCTAACGTTGAAGTGATTTTTGGGTATGATTATGAACAAATATTCGATATGAAGACTATTTACAGCCTTTTTGGGCAGGACATCTTTGAAATGAGTGAACTTCAAGAGCAAATGGTAATCAGAAATATCGAGTTTGAATGCCAGGATTCAAATGGGAACAGCCATGATCTTCTCATTGATCTGAAAAAAGTATCCATAAAAGATGGTTCAATATTATATACATGTCGAGATATTACAGATCGAAAAAAAGCAGAGGATGCCCTGCGTCTAACCCAGGAATTCAATGAGACAATTCTGAATACTTCTCCGGATGTCATCTATGTATACGATATAGTCGAAAAAAAGAATATCTACTCTAATGACGGGATATTGACGGTACTTGGTTATTCGGTGCTCGAGATCAAGGAAATGGGAAGCAAAATTATTCAGATATTAATGCACCCGGACGATTTCAAAATTTACCGGGAAAAGACCATACCAAAATACATTACTGCGAAAGATGGACAATTCATTATTCATGAATACAGAATGAAGCATAAGGACGGAACATGGCGATGGTTGAATGCAAAAGAGTCTATATTCTTGCGTGACGATAAGGGAAATCCAAGGCAGATTTTTGGAATAATAACAGATATAACTGAGCGCAGGTTAGCAGACAAAGAATTGAAAAATAGTGAAGAGAAATTTCGAAAATTGTTTGAAAACACTCCCTTTGGGATCATTATCAACCAGATTACCTGGGATGATCATGGGAAACCGGTGGATTTTATTCATGCTCAGGCAAATCCTGCTGCGAGTATTCAACTTGGAATGAACCTGGATGATCTGATTGGAACAAAGGCAACAGAGATCGCCGACGAAGAGACGGCCGCAAAATTCATACATCTGTACGGAGAAGTAGTAAGAACCGGAAAGCCTCTTAGATTAGAACAATATTTCTCGCATCATGACCGCACCCTCGACGTAACAGCCTTTCCCCTGATTGGAGATTTTTTCATCACAAATTTCTATGACATCACCGATCAGAAGAAAGCAGATAAAGCCTTGCAGGAGTCTCTGGATAAGGAGAAATCCCTTGGAGATATAATCAGAAGCGCTTCTATTGGTATAGCAACAGGATATCCCGATGGAAGAATAGGAATCAGCAATGAAGCTTTCCAGAGACTAACCGGGTATTCGAATGAAGAATTATCTATGATCAAATGGAATGACGTTTTAACTCCTGCCAAATGGAAAGAGATTGAGGGCAAAAAACTGGTAGAATTGTTGAAAACCAAAAAACCAGTTACATATCAAAAGGAATATATCAGAAAAGACGGATCAATAGTACCAATTGAGCTAGTGGTGCATGGGAAATTTGACGATGAGGGAAATATTTAGTATTTCAGGGGCTTTGTCTCTGATATCACGGAAAGAAAGCAGTTTGAAGAAGCTTTAGAGGAATCTAAGAAGAACCTTCAGGAGCTTATATATATTGCATCTCATGACCTTCAGTCACCAATCGTTTCGATGGTAGGTTTTGCTGGAAGTATATTAAAGAAATACTCGGATAATCTGGGCGATGAGGGAAACTATGCAGTGGAACGGATCAAATCAAATGCAGAAAAGATGCACAAGGTAATATTGAGCCTGCTTGATCTTTCAAGATTAGACACTGTCAGGAATCCGCACAGAAAGATAAAATTGAACAAAATGCTGAAGGAACTTCTGGAGGAAATGGCGCTTCAAATAAGCGAACACGATACAGATATCAGGATAAGAGAATTACCGGATCTGAAAGGCGACAGTATCAGAATCAAAACCGTGTTCAGAAATCTGCTGACGAATGCATTGATATATGGTAGTAGAAACATAGAAGTCGGATTTAAAAAAGATAAATATTACGTTCAGGATGACGGGATCGGTATTTCATCAAATAATCTGGAAAAGGTTTTTAAAGCTGGAGAACGATTGAAAAAGTTGGATGTCGAGGGTGTTGGGATGGGTTTGACATTTAGCAAAAGAGTGATAGAACAGCACAAAGGCAAGATATGGGCGGAGTCCGAAGGAGAGGGTGAAGGTACAACGTTTTATATTCAACTAGGAGAATAGGAAAGGAGATTACAATGACAAAATCAAATCTTGAAATCCTGCTGCTTGTTGAAGATGAACCTGATCATGCGCAGTTGATAGTCGAAGTACTCAAAGAGAATGGCAGCCTGGCAAACGATATAGTCTGGGTAAAAAATGGTCAGGAGGCAGTTGATTATGTTTTGAGAAAGGGACAGTATAAAGGACAAAAAACAAAAAAACCGGGACTGATACTCCTCGATATAAAACTGCCTGAACTGGATGGATTTGAAGTGCTCAATGAGATAAAATCGAATCAGTCTGTAAAAGCAATTCCTGTAGTTATGCTGACCACTACCGGGAATTCAGAAGATGTTGAACGTGCATTGAAACTTGGGGCAAACGACTATATTGTTAAACCGGTCAATTGGGAATCGTTTGAAAAAACTGTACGGGAACTTGGTAAATACTGGGCCTTTATCAGTGATGCATATCTATCCAAATAAAATTACGTGGAAATTATGAGAGTTTATTATGCATAGTAAAAAAAACATAAGCGTTCTTTTAGTTGAGGATAACGATGATGAAGCTTATCTGATTCAAGATCTTCTTGAGGAAAGATATCAGTATGAGAGAATAAGTGACGGTCTTGAAGCCTTTGAATATCTGACAAAGACAGACGATCCCCCGGATGTGGTCCTGATGGATTACCGGCTACCGTCAATGAACGGGCTTGAAATAATGCAAGGCCTATTCAAGGAGAGAGACGATCTTGCATTCATCTTTCTGACAGTGGATGAGAGGATAGAAACAGCGATAGAAGCGATGAAAGAAGGTGCGCTTGATTTTCATCCAAAGATGAACGGTATTTCGGTATTACCTGATAAGATTAACAGGGTATATGACATCCACAGGAACAAGATCGAGAAGAAAAGACTCCAGGAAGAGATCAGATTAAAAGAAGAGATATACAGACTTACAATTGAAAGGACAGGGCAGATTTCTTATTGTTTCGATCCAGATACCGGGAGAGTAAAATGGCAAGGAGCATTCGAGAAGCTAAGCGGGTATTCAGAAGATGAATTTCTTTCTTTCAATCTGGAAGAATGGGCAGATCATATCCATCCAGAAGATAGAGAAAGAGTGCTTGAAACAGTGGAAAAAGCAGTAAGTGAGCATACTATATTTGAAGAGGAATACAGGTTTAAACGAAAGGATGGAACATATATTTATGTTGAAGAACATGGAGCCTGGTTACCTGAGAGAACAAAAGATGGATACTCTTGTGTTGGTGTAATAAAGGATATTACAGAGCGAAAAACTTCTGAACATTCATTGGAAGAAAGTGAAAAGAAATACAGGTATATCATTGAGAATTCGATCGACGGATTAGGAGTTGGTGATCTGAATGGAAATATAGTTGAAGTTAATGATTCTCTTTGCGAGATGCTGGGGTATTCGAGAGAAGAATTATTGGAACTGAATATAAATGATATTGAATACAAGGAAGCACCTGAGGAAACGGTGAAGCATTACCGGAAAATAATCGAGAAGGGTTACGATAGCTTTGAATCAATATTAAAAAGGAAGGATGGTAAACCTGTTGAAGTTATCGCTACAGCAAGATATTACGATGAGAAAGAACTGATTTACGGCTTTTTTAAAGATATAACATCAATGAAAGATTCTGAGAGGGCTCTGAGAGAAAGCAGGGAAAACTACCGCGCTCTTGCAGATAACTCTAATGATCTTATAGTCAGGGTAGATAGGGAGTGCAGGCACCTGTATGTCAATCCTATTGGAGTAGAGGCGTTTAAAATACCGACTGAAAAAATAATAGGTAAAACACTCGATGAAATTGAAATGCCTGTTGAAGAAGTAGGGAAATTGAAGGATGCAGTTAAAACCGTATTTGAATCAAAGAAGCCTTATCGAATAGATATAGAGTTGCTGATAGACGAAGAGATAAGATTTTTTGATCTCGTACACGTACCGGAATTCGGTATGGATAGGGAAGTCAACTCGGTTTTAATCACTTCGCGTGATATAACAGAAATTAAAAAAGCAGATTATGCATTGAGAGAAAGTGAAAGCAGATTCAGGAGTTTATTTGAGCAATCTCCTTTTGGGATACTTTACTGCAAGGGAATTAAGGATAAGAATGAAAAAATTAGCGATTTCATGCATCTCCAGGGAAATGAGGCAGTCGAGAAACATACAGGGTTTAAATTGGATAAGATTATTGGTAAATCAGCATTGGAGATGAGCCGGGGTAAAGAGATAAAAGATGTTATTGATAAATATGCAAATATGTTATCCTCAGGGAAATCAATAGATTACATTCAATACTTTGAATTATATAATAAGACCCTCCAGGTCACTGTCGCCCCGGTAGACGAAGAATATTTCATTATTAATTTCGCAGATATTTCTGAGCTTGTGAAAGCTGAAGATGAATTGCGCAAAGTATCTTCCTTCAACCAGACACTGCTCGATTCATCACCGGACGTTATATACGTTTATGATCTGGAGAAAAAAAACAATGT
>JANQEH010000250.1 GCA_028278455.1 bacterium | reverse complement strand
TGACATCGATTCCGGGATTTTCCCTGAGTAGTTCCACAGCTTCCTTAAAGCTTTCACAGGGCACCATAACTTCAACTGTGGTCAGTATTCCCTCTTTATATGATTTAATGCATCCCATGTTTGCCGCATGGGAGAAACCCATGTCATCCCCTGTTACGATTAGGCGGATTTCCCCGTCCCTGTAATGATAAAAGAATAATACTATGGCCACGATAATTATAATGGTGACAGCAAGTTTGATAATTCTGAATTTCATCACAACCCTCTGATCTTAGTTACGGATTAGAAACAAAATCCTTGGTTGACAGTATTTTTTTATACGAAAAGAATAATTTCTGCTTCTATCTGACAATTTACTTATATTGTATTGAGATCCGGGAAACACTTTGACCAATAATAAGAAACTTTTTATAATAAAGGCAATATAATTGATAAACTGCTTTAAAATTGGGGAAATTATATGAGGTTATTGATTATTGCCTTAATATCCTACTCTGTTTTAACAATAAATAGTCAGGCTGTTTTTTCTCAGTCAGGAAAACCGGATTTTCCGGTTCTTAGTGGCAAGTATCTTGGTCAGAAATCACCAGGCGACATCGCGGAAGTATTCGCGCCCGGAATAATATCAAAGGGTTTTCATGAGCTTTCTCCCTGTTTTACTCCTGATGGAAAGGAAATGCACTATATCATGTCGGATAGAGGTTATTCGCATTATTTCATTGTCTGTACAAAGGTGGTTGATGGTGTATGGTCTGCCCCGGAGATATCTCCCATTTCAGGGAATTACTCAAACTATAGTGTGTCCTATGCTGGCGGGGGCAGTACAATATTTTTCAGCTCAAAAAGGCCTACCGGCGATCCAGGATTTGAAGAGGGAAAGACATACATATGGAGTGTTAAACGTCTTGGTGACGGTTGGGGAGATCCGGTCTGGATTTCTGTGCTCAACGATCCTGATATTGACTTTAAATGTCCCTCAGTGGCAGAGAACGGAAATATGTATATTACCGGTCAAAACAAACCTGGAGAAGGTAATATTTACATTTCACGATTTCTGGATGGAGAATACAAAAAGCCTGAAAGGATCAGGTTTCCTGTCGGCTCAGAGAGTAATGCCGGGAGGCCGTTCATAGCACCTGATGAAAGCTATATGCTGTTTCAGTCAACAAGGCAAGGCGGATTGGGATCTAATGACATTTATGTCAGTTATAACCTTGGTGAGGGCAATTGGAACCGCCCCCTGAACCTGGGGGAGAAGATAAACTCATCTTCGAGCGATTTCGGGCCTTTTGTATCCTCAGACGGAAAGTATTTGTTCTTCTCAAGCTACAGGCCTGTTAATGTTGAGGATTTTAAAGGAAAGACATACGATCAGCTAATCGATCTTTACAGGAGTCCGAAAAACGGCTATGCGACAATTTTCTGGATTGATGCAGGGATTATCAGTGAACTGAAACCGGATCATATTAAATAACCTTGAGGAACAACGATTATGAAAAGACAAAAAATCAATTTGATATTATTCGGTGGCCTGCTGATATTTGCACTGATCGCACTCGTTTTTCTTCCGCAAATAGATACAGGGATTCTGCTGGCGCAGGAAGATGATGGAAGAGTCATTGTGCTGACAGGCTCTCCATACCAGAGAGGTATGACTCACGGAAAGGCACTAAAAAATGAGATCACCGAACTTGTACAGCTCTGGAAGAAAGACCTGAATAGAATGACTTCGTCAGATCCTGATTCAGTCATTACAAGGTTTCTTGAAAAAACAGATTATCTGTCGGCTATACGGAAATATACTCCGGGCCTTCTGGATGAAGTCAGGGGAATATCAGACGGATCGGGCATTGATTTCAATACAATGCTTGCCTTCCAGTTTGTTGACGAAGTATGGCTGAATGTTTCCGATGTTATGGGTGAGCACTGCAGCAGCCTCGGGGTAAGCAGGAGCGGAGAGAATCCGTCGATGATCGGACAGAATATGGATATTGAGGGATTCAGGAATGGTTACCAGACCGTCCTGCATATTA
The DNA here is from genome assembly GCA_028278455.1 of bacterium. Classification (GTDB taxonomy): domain Bacteria; phylum SM23-31; class SM23-31; order SM23-31; family SM23-31; genus JANQEH01. Next base: position 11,957 of record JANQEH010000250.1, on the reverse strand, counting down.
AGAACGGAGAAACAGGCCTGGAGACATTCGTTTTCACTTTTGCGGGATTCATAGCGACGAACGGAATGAACAACAAAGGGATCGCGGTCTGTGTGAATGCTATGATGCAGCTGAATTATTCGAGAACAGGACTCCCGGTTGCTTTCATGATCCGCGGTATACTTGAAAGTGAGACACTGGAGGATGCGGTTTCCTTTCTGAAAAATGCAGACCATGCTTCACCCCAGAATTATGTTATCGGGGGACCGGAAAGAGTATATGATCTCGAGTGCTCTTCTGAGAAGATCGTTCCTTATGAGCTTGGAATTGTACCGAATACAGTATACCATACTAACCATCCGCTAAAGAATAAAGACTACAATCCGAGGTACAGGAAATACGTTGAAGGCCTGGGTGAAGGCGCTGTAATGGGAGGGAACTCCCACGTACGGTTCAATTCTATGGAGGCAAGATTCAAGGCACTGGACGGAACGGCAAAACTGAGAGACCTGAAGGAGATACTTAGTTCGCGTGATTCAGACAGACATCCCGTGAGCAGACCGTTCATTGACAGCTCCCGGGGTTTCACATTCGGTTCGACTATCATGGTATTATCGGATGAACCGGAATTTCATGTTTCTTTCGGCCCTCCCGTGGTAGGAAATTATAAGATATTCAGATTTTCAAAATGAATTGACAATCCTTTATTAATTCTTTACTTTGAAAACAGCCGCCGGTTTTTCCGGTTTTACGTCGTGTAGATTATTAATAATAAGCTCTGCTGGCTTTCACTATCCTGCCGGATAATCACATCATTTTTACTGCAAAAAAAGTGAGCCGACTATGCATTCAAAGAGCGATGAAGACCTGTTAATTAATTACATCTTTCAAATAAAGAAAGACAAAAGGGAGTTTGAGCTAAGGTTCAACAGCACAACCCTGGACATTGTCCAGCCAGAGAAAAGCAATATCCCCAAATGGGTAAACCTGGATTTTTACCAGTGTTCGAACTGCCCCTTCGATACAGAGATCGATCAGCATTGCCCTGCTGCCCTCAGTATGATCGATGTGATCGACTTCTTCAGTGATTTTGTCTCCTACACCGAAGCGGATATTTCAGTGGAGAAGGATGGATGCACTTACAGCAAGCATACCAGTCTGCAGAACGGGATCAGCTCATTGATCGGACTGATCATGGCGGCAAGCGGATGCCCCATCCTGGGTAAACTCAAACCCATGGTGCGATTTCATGTTCCGTTTATATCAGCGGATGAGCAGGTATTCCGAGCGATGTCGACCTATCTGCTTGCGCAGTATTTCAGGAAAGTCCACGGTGAGGAGCCGGACTGGGCGATGGAAAAACTGGAGAAATTCTACCACGAAATCCATACGGTAAACAAGGACTTTGCCATAAGGTTAAAACATGTTCATATATATGATGCCAGCCTGAATGCTATAAATATACTCGATACATTTGCCAATTTTATTTTGATGGAGATACATAAACACGTCCTGAAAGAACTCGAGATCCAGATGCTCGAGTATTATATTTCAGACTGAACGTAGAAATTTACTCTCAATCCCAAAAATATTGATTCAAGACACCTATGGAGAATAAAATGAGAACAGTCCTGATAATTCTGATATTCGCTCAATTCCTATTTTCATGCAGTGATTATGATTCAGAAAATGCAAGCGCCGAGCTTGACTCATATTTCAGCGGACAGTTTCCGGAAGATGAACCGGGCGGGGCGGTCCTCGTCATGAAGGGTGATGAGATCATATTCGAAAAGGGATACGGGATTGCGGATATTGAGACCGGTGAAAAGATCACTCCGAATACGGTATTTAACACGGGGTCCATCTCGAAGACCTTTGTATCAAACGGGATACTGATACTCAGACAGGAAGGGAAGTTATCGCTCGATGACAGTATTGATAAGTATTTCCCGGATTTCACAAACAAAGAGATCTCCGGGAAGGTTAAAATAGTCAATTTTCTCTCCCATACATCAGGAATCAGGGACAGCCGCAATGTGAGCGAAGATCCCGAATTTTACCTTACAGCGAATGACGCGGAAAACTTCCACCCGGTAACTCAGAACGAAGCGCTGGTTTTTGAGCCGGGGCAAATGTTCCAATACTCTAATCCGGCATACAACGGCCTTGCGCTGATCATCGAGCAGTTATCCGGGATGAAGTGGCAGAAGTTCATAAAGGAGAAGATATTCACACAGTCGGGAATGCCCGGCAGCAGGATCACGGACGGAGCGTATCCCGATGAAGGAGTTTCACACGGGTATATCCTTCAGGACGGCGAGTTCAGGGAAAATGATTACGGCGAGGTCCCGACATTCTGCGCCGCGGGAAACGGAGGAGTCTGGAGCTCCGTGAGAGACCTCGCGAACTACGAGCTGGCGATCAGGAATGCCGTTTTTCTCGACCGTGAGACGATCGCAGAATCACGGGAGGTTTACAGGCCGCAGAACTGGAGCTCAGACCAGGAACCGGTAATAGGTTACAGCTGGTTCATATACGAAGTGAACGGGATGACGCAGGTCGGCCATACCGGATCGCAGGGCGGATTCATATCGGATTATGTCTCCTTCCCGGAGAAGGAACTGTTCTATGTCCTGCTGTGCAACACCCCGAAGAAGATCAGGGACTTCCGTGCAGAAGTATTGAAAATACTGACAGAAAACTCGCTGATGAAGTAGGATAGTTAACTATCCGAATCATTCAAAAACGGATAGCAGGCCTGCTCTTGGCTCTGGATCACGTAGTAATAATTAGTATGGTGTCACCCTATTTTTTGGTCCCCCTATTTTTTTAGATTCTTTAGATGGGGCCACAAAATTTCTTTCCCCCGTGCTTTGATCTAGGGACTCAAAAACAGAAAAAGAATATTGAATGCTGTGGGATGGATGTGGAAATTCCCACAAAAAAGGTTTCTATTTTATTCTAGGGGAATGTTGAGTTGTGTTAACGAAAGTGTATTATGCAGTGATGTCCTTCTTACTCATTTCTTATACCGAAAATCGTACGATAGATGTATTAATTTGCGTCTGATTCCTTATCTAATGGGAATATCAAATCATGAACTTCTTCTTCAATCTTTCTAATATCAATTTCCGGAATAACAAATAATTTCTCAATTTCTCTATTCTTTTTGAGTAAAAATTTCGAAGGTTTGTATTCTTCAACTAATTTTATCCATTTATCAATTTCATCTCTCCAGGTCATAAAAATAAAAAAATCTATATAATTGCTTCTTACAAAATCAATAACATCTGATTGTATGAAGCGATAATAACCTTCTCTTTTTAAAACCGAATTGAAATTTCGAATGTTTTCTGACATACTTGATATATGCTCATACAGCGTGAAAAATTCACTTATCGCACCTACTGGGAGTAATAGTTTGGTAATATCAAAATCAGACATAGTGGTCATTTTGGGGATAGAGTAATGTTTGTTGTGATCATCCAAGAATTTTTCCATATAATTATTAGCCTTGTCTTCATCAGACCAGTCTTTTATACATTTATCATCAGGTTCCCACATTGATACTATATATGAATCGAAGTCTTTTTTACTTTTGTTAATAAAAATATGAGTTAATTTGAATTGATAATTAAATGAGTCAAAAGACTGCTTTCTTGTAGCTATATACCAAATAAACAAAGAAAAGATAAACGTTATAACGGCTGTTATAAATATAGGAAAATATGTATTACCCTGTAAATTGTGAAAATAGTCTATATAGTACCTTAAACTATCAATCGATACAAGTGTAGAATCATTCATAGATCTATTTCCTTAAAAGATGTTAATCTCTTAATAACTGTACGTCGTCAGAACAAGTCGGACACTTTTGTTTAAAAGTTAAGAGATAGTTTTAGTTCTTTCAAGTGTTTTTTTCCTGCCTCCTTTCCAAGGTTTTGAAGTCTTCTTATTTTCATAGTTTTCTGTTTAATATTACCCCTTACTGATAATATTTCTCTATCTCTTCCATTGTAGACATCTGCAGGTGTCAGATTGTTAAGAGATTCATGATATCGGATGTAATTGAATAATAGGGGAACACCATTTTAATAGGGGGACACCATACCAATTTATAATACCAATGGTTCAATATATGCACTTGCTAATTATAATGTATATCGTAAATATGGAACTGCATTCCGCGTTTTTCGTCGAGGATGTAAATGCGGTCGTCGATGATCTTCAGGTAGTCCACCCAGTGCTCGAGGACGAATTTCTTCAGCAGTATTCCGTCATCGCTGTATAGCTCGAGAATATAGTGGTCGAATTTCAGTGTGCTCGGTGTTCCCCGGACGTGGAGAGTACCGTCGCTGTCCATCCCGACTCCCATTTTATGCTCGATACCAGGGAATTTTCTCCTCGCCGTTACCCATAGATAATCCCGGCTGTCTACGCCAATTCCCCACGATCCGATCACGGACATGGTCTGGTTCCTGTTCTTGGCAGGAAATCCCTTTGAGATCTCCCTGTCCATCCTGAACAGCAGCTCCCCTTCCCGCGTGTATTTTTCGATCCTGTTCTGGAACCGGAATGTAGTGTAGACGTTCTCTTCGCTGTCCAAGGCAAATCTGAACTGGTTGGCGCCCGCCCGCTTTCTATGCTCAGGGTATTCAACGAAGAAATCGCTTATCCCGAACCTCCTCTTCTCTTTGAAATTACCGTCGAGTATACGGAAAAGGTTCTGCCCCTTATCACCGCCCTTGTGCCCGGTTCCTGCGCCGGGATCCCGGGCTATGATCTCCCCGTTCTTCAGATACCGGTAAGAGAAATCGGATCTCCTGATGCTGATGCTTTTTATATAATCCCCCTCTGGCGTGAATTTTTCAATCCTGCCGTTCGATGCATCATACACGTCGATATTACCTTCGGGATCGACCTCGATATGGCTGGGATAAATGAATTCACCGGGACCCTGCCCCCTGTTGCCGAATGTCAGGATATATTCCAGGTCTTTGCCGTATTTCTGTACCCGGTGATTTCCGGTATCGAGGACGTACAGGTCCCCTTCGGAATCTCCGATTATTTTCGACGGCAGATAAAACATATAATTCTCGTCGCTGTCCTCAACCTCACCAAGGGTACCGATATGTTCGATCCTGATCCCTTCATCATCAGCCCACTTTCCCCTGCTCCCGTTATGGATGTATTTCACACCGTCCTTTGTCTCTATCTTCTGGGCAAAAACAGGATGTGATATACTGAAAAATAGAACGGCAGCCGCGAACACACTTGTATAATATCGGTTGATTGATCTCATTTTGTCCTCCTTTGAACATAAATCAGGCCTTCTGGAATCTGAATATCATATACATGGAACTGCATTCCGCGGATCTGCTCGAGGATATAAATCCTGTTATTCAGGATCCACATTTTCGTGATGTAATGTTCGAGTATGAACCTTTTCAGCAAGATCCCTTCAGGGCTGAACAGCTCGAGCATGTAACAATCGTTCTTCTTAACTTCGGGATTACCCCAGATCCAGTAGCTGGAGTTACCGTCGCTGTCGCTTTTCATACCGAGCCCCGCAATATCTCCTTTATTGAATCCTTTTCTCTGCGTAAGAGTCCATATCCATCCTTTGTTATCGACACTGATCCCGTTCGTACTGAACTTGGAAAAGGGCTTTTTCAGCTTTCTTGATTGAAGATGCTGTGAAACCGGTCTGTCTATGACAAGCTTGAGGTTACCGTCATAATCATATTTCTCTATAATATTTTGAAACCTCAGTGCAGTATATATATAATCTTTATCATCAACTGCAAACCTCAGCCGGTTGAGCCCCGAATACTTCTGGTGAGTATCCTCTCCGAAAAACTCAGTTTCACCGATTGTCCTTATTTTGTTCAGTTTGTCGTCGAGAATATAGAACTTCGGAACGGCTTTTTTGAAAGATCTGTATCCCTCCAGCCCGGGATTCCTCAGGATGATCTCGCCTGTGCTCAGGTACCGGAAGGAATAGGTCGTTTCAGTGTTTCTTATGCTTGAAATATAATCTCCGCCGGAGGTGAACTTCTCAAACCGGCTGTTACCATTATCAAAAACAGTAACGTTCCCTTCAAGGTCTATTTCAATATGAGTGGGCAGCATGAACTCCCCGGGCCCCTGCCCGTGGTTTCCGAAAGTGCGGATGAAATTATGGTCCTTATCGAACACCTGCACACGGTGATTCCCGGCATCCAGAACGTACAGGTTCCCGTCTTTGTCTGCGGCGATCCCGTTTGGAAGGTAGAAGTTATAATTCTCATCGGCATCTTCGATCTCTCCGAGAGTTCCGAGATATTCTATATGAACACTCTCATTATCCTGCCATTTTCCTTCCCCTTCGTTGTGAACGTATTTTGCTCCGTCAATCGTCTCGATCTTCTGGGCAGAGAGAGGCAGGCAAGTTGTAAGCAGCAAAATCGTTATGATAACAATGGTACGCGAATTTTTCAGGCAGTTCATAAAATGCTCCATGAAATGATCTTCAGGTTTATATTTGGTACCAGTGTTAGACAATCAAATCAGGGGATTGTGACAGGTGGAATAAAAAAACACCGATGGGTGAATTAGTTCTAATAGACACATTTGCTGGCTGTTTCGGAATATGCTCTAATAAGATCCTGATCGGCATCAAAGAAATGATCGGATGGGCTGAGGATATATCCTCCGTTTTTTCCCGCTTCATCGAAACACCTCAGGACTTCCTTTTCTGTCTGTTCAGGAGAACATCCGGTGAAAAAGTGGAACTGGTCAAAACCTCCTATCATGCAAACCCTGTCCCCTATCCTCCTCTTAGCCTCTGCAAGGTCGGTATCTCCTCCCATCCCGGGAGGAGTAAATGTCTCCATAGCTTCGGGCCCCATATCTGCAATGTCTTCAAGGATTGGCATCATTCCTCCGCAGGTGTGGTAGACTACCCTCTGCCCCGCTTTATGCGCTTCATCTATCAGTACGGTATCATAGGGAGCGACAAATTCGTTGAATATCTGTGGTGAGATAACGGTTGTAGAGGCATCTCCGCCGCCAAGCTCAATAATATCGAATTTTACACCGGTCAGTGAGCGGGTATATACCAGTTTTCTCTCGAGAAGCACTTTCAAGGCTGTATGCACCCATTCGGGATCTTCGAAAGTTGCCATGATAAGATTTTCGATCCCGTACATGCATGCGAGGTCCTGCCAGCAGCCCGGCTGTCCATATCCGTCGAAACCGTTGATATGACCCCGGATAAGCCCTTTTTCTCCATATCTCTCAGCGGCACTATTGACCGCCTCAGCATCACATACGGGGGTGGTCATGTATTTTGCGATCAGGTCAATATCCGATTTTTCCTTGATCAAATATTCTGATACCCAGGTGGTGTAGCCATCGGACTGGAGAAGCAGCGATAGTGTCTTTTCAGGGGTGATTATATTGAACCTTGTCGTATCATACTGATCATCTTCTATATTTTCGATATCGAACCGCCAGTTATCTGAAGCCACCCTTCTCACGGCATCCTTTTCAGGCTGCCCCGGATTGAAATACTCTCCTTTTGTTTCATCGCAGCTGAATGCGGTAATCCAGAATGTCGGATCGAGTCCGAAATGATCAAAAAATTCAGGGCGGGACATCCCTCCCATGTATTTATCAAGAAAAGTCGGCATCAGGTGGTGGGTTGTAACAGGAAGCCGGTCTGGTATTTCCCGATTGATAGCTTTCAGAAATCTTTCTTTCGACGTCATGAGGTAATTTTCTTTTTTAACTGTTGTTCAGTTTCTTATATCGTAAGCCGAGGCGTCTTCAGGAACACAGTATATCTCTATATTCGAGATCAGCAGACTTGCTTTTGCTTCAATATTTATCCGGATCCTATCCGTATTCACAGAATCGAACCGGACGATCCTGCGGTTGCCGATAGTAGTACCGGTCGATGCTTCAGTGTAGGTGTCATCATACCACACTTCTACAGAGAATGATCTGACACGCTGTCCAAGGCGGATGTACTCCTGTAAAAGGATGGCATTGACCTCCATCTGATTGCACGGATCGATTTTTATAAAGGTTCTGTTTACTTCATCATCCGTTGCCCGGCAAGTCTCTATATTGTTGACTATAACTAAAAATGGGGCTTTCATTTTATTTATATATTTATTTGTAATCATGACAGGCCTGAACATAAGCCTCAATATTCTCCCAGGGAACTTCAGGCTCAATGAAATGAGTCGGACAGCAGAATAAACCGCCCTTATCACCTGCAATGTCCAGATTTCTGAATACCTGGTCCCGAATTTCACCGGTAGTACCGAATGGCATCAGTTTCTGAGTACCGATCGTACCGTCGAACGAGAGTCTGTCACCGAACTCATTGTGGATCAGCTGGAAATCCATGCACTCCGGCTGAACAGGATTCAGGATATCGATCCCGGCTTCGATCAGATCGGGTATCAGCGGTGTAACTGTCCCGCATGAATGGTAGCGTATCAGGATATCAGGCTTGATTATCTTTGCGGCACTGATAACCTTACTGAGACGCGGTTTCAGCCATTCGCGGTATAACTCAGGGGACATAAGGATCGTTTCCTGCGCTCCGAGATCATCGCCGAATCCGATTATGTCGGCTCCCATTTCTGCGAATTTTTCAACACGGTAGCAGGCTCGGTCGGTTATAGCATCGAGCAGCCAGACGGCTTTTTCGTCACCAAGAACCATATCCAGCATCAGGTTTTCCATCCGGCGCAGATACCATGCTGTCTCCCAGATCGTGCATTCGAACCATACAAAAACCGCAAGACCGGAATCATGAATTTTCTTTATTCTGTCTTCAAAAATTGTGAAATCAACCGTGGTAAAATCAGGAAGCGGATAATCCTGCAATTCCTGTAAAGTGGTAAATTCTTTCATTGGATGATGCATGTTTGTCATATGCATAGAATTCGGATTGTCCTCGTGGGCTATACCCCATGAGTCGAACCTTACATCGTAGATGAAACCTTCGGGATAATATTGGCTCCAGTCGAACTCCATCCGCCCTGGGATCAGTTTCCGGCTGTCAAAATCCCAGGGAAAACCCGGATCATTGATCACCCTGTATGGAAATCCGAATACTTCCTGAAAGCTTTCTTCTCCGGGGTACCTGCGTCTGAATTCTTCCTCCTGGCTTGGACAGAGGTACATAAATGCCGGTGCTTTTTCATAACCCTGCCTTCTATACATGCTTAGAACGTTTTCGCGTTGACTGCTCACTTTATATCCTTTCAGTAACAAGAGATTATTTTCTTTGTTTTGGAGGAGTATCCGTATAAGAGTATCACTGTAAAACAGCCCAGGGGAACGAGATATGCAAGATTTATACTTCCCGTAAGGTCTGATACCTGTCCCTGTAATGCCGTCAGAACCGCGCCTCCGAGGATTGCCATAATAAGACCTGAACCTCCGATTTTCGTATCTTCACCCAATTCTTTTACCGCCAGGCCGAATATTGTCGGGAACATAAGGGACATGCAAGCAGAGATCGCCACAAGGGCAATTACTCCCTTATAACCACCGCTGAAAATGACAATAAATGTACATACTATGGCAGCGCCTGAAAGCATTGTTAGCAGATTGCCCGGAGCGATAAACCTCATCAGCCACGTACAGACAAACCTGCCGCCGGTAAAAAGGATCAGGGCGGCAAGGTAATAACTTGACTCCTGCTCCTCGTTTATACCTAGTGCGTGCATGACAAATCTGATTGTGAATGACCAGACACCGATCTGAGCACCAACATAAAAGAACTGTGCAGCCACTCCGGTAAGATAATTTTTATTTCTTATAAGGCGCCTGAATGTAGCTTTCAGATTTACAGGGATTCCTTCATCCGCAGCTTTCGGCATCTTTATTCTTGCCATTATAATCCAGATCACGACAAGAAACAACGCAACCGAAACATAAGGACCCATAACAGCATTAAGTTCATCAGCCTGGATCTTCGCAAGCTGCTCCGGTCCAATAAGAGCCCGGTCATCGGCGGAAGCTTCGTGAAGATTCGAAAGAATGAAGAACTTACTCAGTAAAACTCCAAGGATCGATCCGATCGGATTGAAGGATTGTGCAAGATTCAGTCTCCGCGTAGCTGTCTCTTCCGGCCCCATGGAAATAATATAAGGATTTGCAGAAGTTTCCAGTATAGATAACCCCCCCGCTAAAATGTACAATGCTGCAAGAAAATGAAAGTAATTCATGGTCCTGCTGGCAGGATAGAAAAGAAGCGCACATGCTATAAATAAACCGAGACCGAGTAAAACACCGGATTTATAAGTATACTTTTTTATATAAACTGCAGCAGGAAAAGCAAGACAGAAATATGATCCGTAAAATGCTATCTGTATCCAGGAGGTCTGGAAATCCGACATGCTCATTATCTTCTTGAATGCTGCAAGGAGGGTATCGGTCATGTTGTTTGCCAGCCCCCACCAGGTGAAACAGCCTGTCAGAAGAATAAATGCAAATAAGATGTTACCGGGGACCATCTTCTTTTCAGTATTTTTAATTGAAGTATGATCTTTCATTTGGGTAGATCGGAAGTTGATTGATCATTGAAGTACTAAGCCTTCAAAATATATCATATTTTCAAGATGTCAAAACTATTTATCTGATTTTGTGCACTTTTTAAGGTTTTTCAAGTTAATGTACCTGTAATTTCTGTATTTCGAAGTAATAGAAACAAAAATAATGTTTTACTGCATGAAATTGATTTCATTTGTTAATTTATCCTTACCCCGTTTTCCGATCTCAATTATTAAAAATATTTAAGAGTTAAGAATGCTTATAGGGCGCCCGCAGGAATACGCTGGTTTACCTTTCAGGAAAAATAGTCACTGTTATGAAGAATTGCTGCCTTAATAAAGTTACTATTCCGACAATCAATCTATTTTAAAGATGCTTATCAATGTGGACAGGTATTCGGGTGGAGTATACCTGAGGGAGTATATTTGCTCAATACTCGGGAATAAAATACTTTATTGCCGGTATATATCAATATATCATATATCACACTATTATATAGGAGACCTGCAATTGGCTCAGAAAAACGTCAGCAAATTCGTAATTTTGGGGCTGCTTACCTGTCGCCCGATGTCAGGTTATGACATCAAAAAAGCTATTGAAATTTCTATAAGTGAATTCTGGCATGAAAGCTTTGGGAATATTTATACTACCCTGAGAAAACTTCTTAATTCCGGTTTTGTGGAGAAAACAGTTAAAGAGCAGTCGGGAAAACCAGACAGATATGTATATTCAATAACAGATTCAGGGATGCATACACTTACGGAATGGATTATTGAACCATGTGATATACCGAGGATTAGAGATGAATTTCTGGTAAAATTCTTTTTCCGGCACCACCTTCCACTTAAAGACGATCTCCAGATACTGGAGGATTACAGAAAAGCTCTTCTGGTTAAACTTGAAGCTGTACGCAGGATTGAGGAAAGGATAGAAACCGAGATGCAGAATAATTTTGATAGAGAGCATGTCATAACATATCTGACTTTTTCCCAGGGCAGAAATGTTCTTGAAGCTAAACTGACATGGTGTGGCATGGCGAAAAAAACCATAATGAAAATTAAAGACTGATCAGAAGAACAGAATATAATTATCTAAAGAAATGAGGTGTCGAGTATGAAGACTTTCGAAATATTGTTTTTTGCGATATTATTAGTGAGTATTTCGTGTGGAAGCGTAGACAAAAAATCAAGACTATTGTACCTGCATTATGAGAATACCACAGGAGAAAAAGGAAGAACAACCTTTATGTATGATGAAAATGGAGTAAATTACAAAGCTCGGTGGGAACTGCTTGACGGGAGCAGGTACTCGTTCAACTATCATACTTTTGATAAAAGAGGAAACCGGATCGGTAAATACAGGGAATTCTCGGACAGCCTGACATCAAACCAGGAATACGGTTACGATGCAGAAGATAACAT
>JANQEH010000239.1 GCA_028278455.1 bacterium | reverse complement strand
GATAACACCGGATTTACCATTGCCCGTCTGAGATACAGCGGCGGCGGTGACTGGTATGGAAACCAGTCATCCGTATATAACCTTCTTCAGTTCATAAAGCGGAATACAAATATAAAAATCAATACGGGAGAAGCCCGTGCGGATATCTCTAATGATGAGTTGTTCAACTATCCATACCTGTTTATGACAGGGCATGGGAATGTCAAGTTCAGTGATTCCGAAGCTGCAAGATTGAGAAAATATCTTGCGAATGGCGGTTTTATGCACGTCGATGATAATTACGGACTTGATGAATCATTCCGCAGGGAGATGAAAAAGGTGTTTCCCGACAAAGAATGGGTTGAACTGCCGTTCGACCATGAGATCTATCACATACATTACGACTTCCCGAGAGGGATACCCAAAATCCATGAGCATGACGGCGGTCCGGGTAAGGGGCTGGCGTTATTTCATGATGGAAAAATGATAGTTTTCTATTCTTTTAACACCGATTTATCTGACGGTTGGGAGGATCAGGATATACACCACGATCCCCAGCATATACGGGAAGCTGCGCTGAAAATGGGTGTTAATATCGTTGTTTATGTATTGACAAGATAATACTTTAAACGCAGAGGTACTGGGAACACAGAGTAAAGATTTTTATATATTGAAGTATCAGCTCAATAATTATAAACTCTTTTTGTGCTGAGATTTCTCGACTTGCCCCTTTTTTTAGGTGTTCGTTCGAAATGACAAAAAATCATAGTTATTAATGCTGTATGGCAGATCTCTCTTTTTTACTCTGTGCCTATGCGGTGAAAATTAAGAATAAAGCTAGAAAATATAACTCTTGAAAATAGTAGGAGAAACTCATGCGCAGGATGATAATAGCCGGCAACTGGAAAATGCATACTGATATTGAAGAAGCACGAAAGCTGACACTGGGAGTTGTAGAAAAGGTCGGGGGGAAAACAGAACCCGCAGTAATACTCTGCCCTCCATATCCCATGCTGCCTGCCGTTAAAGATATTATCGAAGGTACTACCGTTCAATTGGGTGCGCAAAATGTACACTCTGAAGATAAGGGCGCGTTCACCGGTGAGATCTCCACTGATATGCTTCAGTCAGTCGGGTGTAATTTTGCCATTATCGGTCATTCCGAAAGAAGAGCGATTTTCAAGGAAACCGATGAATTCATTAATAAGAAAGTCTTAAAGGTCAATTCCAGCCTGATGATACCGATACTCTGCATCGGTGAAACACTCGGGGAAAGAGAAGAAGGACTTACTTTCCAGCGTGTTGAGCAGCAGATAAAAGACGGTCTCAACGAAGTAGTAGTTACCACCGGGAACGATATTGTCATAGCCTATGAGCCTGTTTGGGCAATCGGAACAGGCAAGACAGCCACACCTGAGCAGGCTGAGGAGGTTCACGCTTATATCCGCGAACTGCTGGGCGAGATATACACTCCGGAAATAGCACAGGATATCACTATCCAGTACGGCGGGAGTGTAAAACCCTCAAATGCCAGTGAACTTCTCGGACAGCCGAACATCGACGGTGCCCTTGTAGGTGGAGCAAGCCTGAAGGCAGAGGATTTCTGCGGGATCATCGAAGCCGGAAGTTAGTACCTTTAAGGAGGTATCCTGAAAATGAACGAATTCCAGGATAAATACGGCCCGTGGGCCCTGATAACCGGTGCGTCTGCTGGAATAGGTGAGGAATTTTCACGGCAGCTCGCAGAAAAAGGCCTAAACCTGGTTCTTACAGCAAGACGCCTCGACAGGCTCGAGAAACTGGCAGAAGAGTTAAAAGCTAAGCACCTTATCGATATCAGGTGTATCAAGTGTGATCTCTCAGATATGGAATTCATGTCTTCTATCAGGAATTCTGTTGAAGACATCGAGATAGGGCTTCTGATCAACAATGCAGGTTTCGGCCTGGGAGGCAGTATACTTGACGGTGACCTCAACAGACAATTGGCCCAGTTGAACGTCCACTGCCGGGCAAACATCATCCTTACCCATGAGTTCGGGAACAAAATGCTAGAGAGAAACAAAGGAGGATTGATCTTTACGTCTTCCGTAATGGGATTCTTTGCCGCGCCATACAGCCTGCCCTATGCCTCTACCAAAGCTCACAACCTGTTTTTCGGTGAAGGCCTATATTATGAGCTGAAGAGCCGGGGTATAGATTCCCAGGCTTTGTGCCCCGGGATGACAAAAACCGAATTCCACGAAGCAGCCGGACTTAGCCGGATCGGCGGAATGCACGTTACACCGGTCATAAAAGCATCACTTGATAAACTGGGGAAAAAGCCTGTCGTCGTTCCGGGCCTGTGGAACAAGTTCCTTGTTCTGCTGATAAAATATCTTCCCCGGCGGATAGTGCTTTTTATCTGGAAAAGAATGGCTCAAAAACTCCGCAGGGACAAGATCTGAAACAATTCGTTTCCGGACTAGCCAGACCTTTTTATATATTGTTATTTCGAGCGAAGTCTCCAAAAAAAGGGGCAAGCAGATAAATCTCAGCACATGGTTTCTGAAATCACTAAGGAGTGCAGGTATATTATACCGCAAAATAATTTAAGCAGGAACAATTTTTTCATTGAAATAATTTAATTAATGTATTACATTTTGAAGCTCTGGTGAAAATCAGGTTTTTTATTCATTTTTAAGTATTTTTATCCATAACGGAGGATTGATGCTCCAGTCAATTTTAATTTTCATACATATAGTAGTTTGTATATTAATGGTTGTAACCGTTCTGATGCAGGCAAGCAAGGGCGGCGGACTCTCCGGCGCATTCGGCGGTGCAGGACAGGGAATGAATGCTGCATTCGGCGGCAGGGGAGCAGGTACGTTCCTCACTAAGGCGACCACAACTCTTGCTATTATTTTTATGGTCGGAGCAATTCTGCAGGTGTTCGTCTCAAAGAATATGGCAACGAATCAGCAGAGCCTTATACAGCAGGAGCTGGGACAGCAGACAGCGCCGGCTACATCACCTGCTGCTAATATTCCCGGAGTTCCGGTTACCACGGGTGACCAGAGCACAACGACAAATCCGGATACTACGAAGTAAAGATTATAAATGCCCGAGTGGTGGAATTGGTAGACACGCTATCTTGAGGGGGTAGTGCCCCACGGGTGTGCCGGTTCGACTCCGGCCTCGGGCACCATCAAATTCAAAGACCGCGAATACACGCGGTCTTTTTTTGTTGTAAAAACTCCCTTTACAACTTTGTCATTTCGAGCGAAGTCCCCCATGAAAAATGGGCAAGTCGAGAAATCTCTTGAAGCGGTCTCTTCTCTAATTCATAGTATATTAGACATACTGGATCAGTATATATTTACGATACACAACAAATACACAGAGAAAAAATGGATTTCCATTTTCTTGGGAATTACAAGTTGATGGTTATCCCGACTGGCATGTTATTCTCTCTCCAAAATCTTAATAATTCAAAGTCCTTTCCCTAATAACAAATTACCAAATACTAATTACTGTTTCTTTTCCTCAGCCATCGTGTTCCAGGCGGGGGGATCGATGCCGAGGAGGTGTTTAACGAAGTAATCGCGCCTTTTACGTTCGCCGAAATTTCCGCCTCCTGAATGCCCCATTCCGGGCACCATAAGGAAATCGAAATCCTTATTCGCCTTGATCAGAGCATCAACAACCATCAGTGTTGAAGCCGGATCAACATTCGTATCCATCTCACCAAGTATCAGCAGAAGCCTTCCCTGCAGCCTGTATGCGTTGTCGACGTTTGACGCTGCAGCATAATGAGGGCCTATCGGGTATCCCATCCACTGCTCGTTCCACCAGATCTTGTCTACCCGGTTATCATGACACCCACAGGATGAGACCGCTACCTTGTAAAATTCCGGATGGAACAGAACCGCTCCGGTCGAGCTCTGGCCTCCGGCAGAAGTTCCGTAAATGCCTACCCTCGAAATATCCATGCAGTCATATTTTTCAGCTGCTGCCTTCATCCAGAGTATCCTGTCGGGAAAACCGGCATCTCCAAGGTTCTGCCAGCAGACGTCGTGAAAAGCCTTCGACCTGTTGGATGTTCCCATTCCGTCGATCTGGACGAGGATGAAGCCGAGCTCTGCGAGGGCCTGCATAGAGCGGTATGCCCTGAACGTCTTTGGTACGAATGAGTTATGCGGCCCGGCATATATATATTCTATCAGCGGATATTTCTTATTCTTATCGAAATTGGTCGGGCGTATGATTATTCCCCATATATCGGTTGTATTATCCCGCCCTTTAGCTACAAAGACTTCAGGAGCAGTCCATCCGGCTCTCTCCAGATCCCGTATATTCCCTTTCTCAATGTCCATGATCACATTGCCGTCGGATGATCGCCTCAATACGGTTGATGGAGGCAGGTCAACTCTCGAAAATGTATCAATAAAAAACTGTTTGTCATCGGAAAAATCTGCAGCGTGATTGAAGTTCCCGTCAGTAAGTTTTACCATCTCCGTTCCGTCGAAGTTGATCCTGTAAAAATGGATGAAGTATGGATCCATTCCGGAATCCATTCCGCTTGCCTGAAATATGATCGTTCTTTTTTCATCGTCGACATCTACAACACGGCGCACAACCCATTCACCTTTGGTGATCTGGTTTTTCACCTTCCCGGCCTGTCCATCATAAAGGTAAAGATGATTCCAGCCGTCCCTTTCGGACATCCAGATTATCTCTTCCCCGTCATTGATATCTTTTCGGTATTTCTTTCCGCTGTAATGGAAGAATGTCTCGCATTGCTCATTGATCAATGCCCGGGCTGTCCCTGATTTAGCGTCCACCTCTATAATCCGGAAAACCTGGTGTCCCCGCTGATTGAATTCAAACGTGAATGCCCGGCTGTCCTTTCTCCAGACCGACCGGGATATCCCGTACTGATTTCTGAACAGCGCATCATCGACCTCTATCTGCTTCCGGATTTCGATGTCGAATAACTGCGGTTTCCTTTCCGGAAGATCATCTCCCGGTTTCGGATAGGTCATGGTCGTATGCTTCGGGCGGAACTGATCATCCGGGGATGATTCTACATAGTGGATTTCCCATTCTGATGCGGGTTTTACCCTGTTCGTCGTCAATTTCCTGGAATCCGGTGACCAGACAATATTGGATGAATAAAACCGCGTATTGGCGCCGTCGAACGTCATTTGAATTACTTCTCCTGTCTCCCGGGATCGAATAAAGAGGTTGTAGTCCCTGATGTAGGCTTCCCATTTCTTGTCGGGAGATCTGACCGGTTTATTTAATTCGAGCTTCTCATTCATGGACCAGTTGTATGGCCTTCTGGTTCGCGGTTCCCGGCGTTTGCCCTTTTTCAGTTCATCTTTGTCTTTGTCGTATGTCCAGTTAAATGTATCCGCCGCGAAGGTAACTTTATTGTTCTCATCTAAAAGTCTGATCCTGTCGAATGGTAAAGATTTTTCAGTGTATTTCTTTCCCGTTTTCTCAGAAAGGATTTCTGCGAGTTTAATATGGTCAAAAGCTCTTTCACTCGATCTGTCCTCTGCATCAATAATTAGAAATTCTTTTCCGCCTTTGATAGTCCTGCTGTACCAGAATTTATTGCTTTTACCGATCCAGTCAGCCTGTATAATTATATTGTGTACTTTTCCGCTGAATCTTTCCCTGAGTCCGTTCGCACGTTCGTAGTCATCGAGCCTTCCCTGTGAAAAAGCCATTAAGGGGATCAATACGAGCAATATTACGAAAGATACCTTTCTAAAGATATTCATAATAGCCTCTTTGGATATGATTATGTGGTGTTCTAAGGTCTGTTCGACTGCGATAATTGCAGTCAGCCAGAATAATAAATAACTATAGTTAAAATTCAAAGAAAAATCGTTTAACAAAGTCATAAATCAATTTACTTGACTTACGAGAACGATTTTTGCAAATTGTCTTTGTCTAACATCCCGGAAAATAAAATTATGCCAGAAACCACGAATATTGTTGCAGCACTTGTATCCCTCGGCCTTTCGAATTACGAAGCCAAAGCCTATACAGGGCTACTCACTGAAAACCCCGTAACCGGTTACCAGCTCAGCAAAGTGTCCGGTGTCCCCCGGTCGAGGATTTATGAAACTCTGGAAAAACTATACTCCAAAGGACTTGTGCAGGTTCAAGATTCCGAACCCAAAAATTACACACCCGTTGATATCGAAGAGTTTTTCAACAGGGTTAAGCTCGAAGTAATGAATAACATGAAAACATTGAGAACCGATCTGGAAAAGATCCAAACGGTAAAAGGTATCCAGCCCGGTATATGGAATGTTGAAGGCAGGAAGAACATCCTCGCAAAGGCAGATCATCTGATTAAGTCCGCTGAAAGCAGTATTTTGATCTGCGCGTGGAACGACGACCTGAATGAGCTCCAGATCACCCTGGAAGAAACCGTCAATAAGGGTATGAACCTAAATATCATTTCCTTTGGGATCTTCGAGATCGATGGATTTGACAAAATATATCCGCAGTTCAGGGACATTGAACTTAAGAACGACTGCCGCGATTTCACTATGATCATTGACAAAAACAGGATGTTTTCAGGAGCTACGATGCCGTTCGAAACCTGCAGGGCTGTTATAACTGAAGAGCCGTCACTTGTATATATTGCCCGGGAATACCTGATGATGAAGGTCGCTCTCGGAAAGATGCTCGATGCGATCCCCGACGACATCCGCAAAGGCTTCGACTCGTTCTATAATCTTGCAGTGGAGTAGGGATTACATCTTTAATCCATACCACCATAGTATGTAAAGTCTATCCCTTTGTCATCCTGAATTTATTTCAGGATCTGCTTTATCCATAATCTAGTCATAGATCCTGAAACAAGTTCAGGATGACAGGTTTGG
Organism: bacterium; assembly: GCA_028278455.1. Classification (GTDB taxonomy): domain Bacteria; phylum SM23-31; class SM23-31; order SM23-31; family SM23-31; genus JANQEH01. Next base: position 26,586 of record JANQEH010000239.1, on the reverse strand, counting down.
TGTTTTTCAAGCTTATATTTCCTGCAATAGTACCATATACTTAAACAAGATCCTATCATTTGAACTTGCTTATAATACTTCACACCAGGAGGCACAAATATCTGTTTCCCAAAGCCTCCTACACTTGTAATTCCCTGTCGACCCCTTTTTTCGGGGCAGGCTCCCTTACCAGTCATTCCCGCGAAAGCGGGAATCCAGTAAAAAAATAATCCCTTGACGAATCACCCTCCATACACTATATTATAACAGTCACAACAATGCGGGAAATAATTTGGGTATCCTCTGATACCTCTTGAAATATATATTTTAAGTCCTTTTCACACATCATAATTATGATACAAAAAAAATTCTTATATTATGATCCTTTAGCAGAAAATTATCTGGAGCTATCACTTAGGGAAATTCAAGAAAAATTCTCCAAGTACATTCTTAACGAAAATGCTGTTAGTATTTGGTATTTTGTTCTTTCGAAGTTCTGTAAGGAGATACCTTATAGATATTACGATGAAGGAATTATTGACTGTGCTCTTGAAGTTCTAGAAGGGTCAAATACAAGAACTATAGAAGCATTTAATTATTGGAAGCAAAAGATAGATATAGGTTTCGAAAACTTATACAGAAAATCTTCTGTAACAAAGTATGATGATTTAGTTGAAACAGGATATATTAAGATAACAAAAGAATTCTTTCCTGAGTATCTACGCTATGTTGAGGATATTTTTGGTAATTTTATTGCTCTCTTTTGGGCAATTAAAAAAAAGCGATCTGTTGAAGGAAATTTCGAACTAAAAGGTGCTATTAGTGTTCTGAAGGGAAAAAAGCTTGACTTATTATTAAGGGGTTACGAGGAAAAGATTAGAAATTCTCTTGCACACGGAAATACAATTTTGAAATTCAATTCGATCATATTTAATAGTTATGAAATGAATCCCATTGAATTTTTGGCTAAATTTGACACACTGCAAAGAACCTTAAATTCTCTAGCTATTGCTATAATCTTATTCTTAGCAAGGATTAAGGATGATGAGTGTAAAAAGATTTGTATAGGGAGTACTTTAACATCTATTTTAGTAAATGGGATTATCAATAGACCAGGATTGAAAATTTGTGGCAGTGTAGAATCGGATTACTATTTAACAGGAAAACAATTACATATATCGATATTAAATAACTTTAAATCCAGAAATGCTATATTATTGGATTCACTACGCATTTCTACAATGTATATTAAATGTGGAGCAACAGACTATAATCGGTTTCTATTTGAGACTTCTGTTGGAACCCCGATTGAATCACTTGTTATAATTGATGTTAAAAAGCTGCATAAGGAATTGGAAAATGAGAACGAATATATTTCTGATACAGATGTCTTTGCTAAAGATGCCCAACTTTTGTGGAATGATGAGGGCAAACTTGCATACAAAATTAAAATGTGGAAAATCTTAATACCTTCAAATTACCTGCTTGCTAAACATAATAAAAAGCTAGAGTGGAAAAAAATAGGAAAAATAGTAATAGAAGATCGTTACTTAATTCGGAAAACAGAAATCATATTTCATGACAAAATACCAAAAGTTAAAATACATGCTGTACTAAACTTTAGTCTTGATGCATATAACAAGGAAAACATAAAGCGAATAGCACAAGATATTACAAAAAAACATCTAAGAAGAATTGTCAAAAGTAGTAATCCAATTGTAAAACAAATTACTAGATTTAGAAGGCCAAAATATATTTGGATACAACTATATAAAAATGATGGTTGTATCAGATGGCTAAATTCAGGAGGGTGGAAAGGTGGAAATCTTGTTGCTATCGCTGAATATGTAAAAGGGAAAAAAAGACAACCATTATATGTTGATAATCCAGAAGAAATATGGAAAAATATTCGTATTCGTTATGATGTTGATATAGAAAAATTAAGGAAAACTGAGCAAGAGCTCAATGAATTAATACAAACTATTTACGTTAAAAGAAAATAAAAATCTAATTATTAATTTGCGGATTATATTAATGAAAATTGGCAGAAACGATCCATGCTATTGTGGCAGTAAAAAAAAGTATAAGCACTGCTGTATCAATAAAAAAGATTTCTCTTCAAAAGAAAGAAATCAATTAGCAAAAGTGAGTAATCTGAGTTTAAAACAAAGAAACATTATATTGTTAAATGCTGTTTATGATATTTTTGAATTTAAAGGAGGGGTTACTTGGGAGAAAATTAAAAAAAGTATATCAGGTGAACAAATTAAATATCTTTATCATGTCATTATGGCATTATGGCCAATTGACACTGATTTTGAAAGCATAATACCACCGAATACTAATAAACTTAGAGCACTGTATTTAGGTGAAGTTCAACCGGAATTAATAATTGAAAATGTCCTAAGAATATCTTTATATACAGATGAAATTTTTATCATTGATCCTTTTATAAATCCATGGTGTGTTGCCAGAGAATACAACCCCATTGAAAAACCTAATTCTTTTAAAGCAGACACTCTGAAACTACTTTATTTTATACTTATGCTCGAACCCTGGATACTATCTGATATTGTATCAATCATTCCAGATCCAGGAAATTTTGACTATGATCTAAGAGTAAATACTTGGAATATGGCAAAAAATAGAATTGGGGATATCAAATATACACCTGATGATATAAAATTTGCTGAAAAAAAATCTGATGATATATTCAAACAATACTACTTCAATATGTCTGATGATGTAATAAAAGCTGATATGAAAGATTTCGATGAGAGTTTTACTGATGAACAATTAGATGGATTTATAGATTATGTTAAAAGGGAGAAAAAAAGGAATCCTATAATACTCGATATGCCTGTAGAAGATATTGGAGAACAAATGGAAATTTTTAGAACAGGTGCAAATCTTGAAATGGCGATTTACATATCTCAGATCATAAATGCTTTTCCCTTTACGAATATGCAATTTAAATGGAATGAAATATTATCAACGGCAGAAGAATTTCCAGATCAGTCGAAAACATGGAGTCCATTAACAAATGCATTTCAGGAACTTAAGTTTAAATTCTTAAATAGACTAGATTCTCGATTTGCATGTGATTTACGAACAAATGGTAGATTGGAGAGTTTTAGGGTGTTTTTAAGAAAATTATGGTCAACGGTTGAAGGTGAACCTAACATAGAGACAATTCATACAAAATCATTAGAATTTAAAGATGAACTTCATCATGAATATATCACAGCAAAATCTGAGTGGGATAGCATTGACAGAGAATTGGTGAAATGGACAGGCACAGTTTTTGGAGGTGCTATTCTATCTGGAAAGTTTGCTTTTGGGCTACCTACTTTAGGATTTGGTATTCTTGGTATTACGAGATTAATTAATTCAAAATTAAAACGTAGAGAATTTAGAAAGAAAGTACCCATGTCTATATTTATTGATCTTGACAATAAATAATATTTTCTCTTCAACATTGCATGAAATCCATCAGCTCTTGTAGAATTATTTATATGTATCTTTTAATCCAGAATAGTTAACTTAGAATCACTTTCTACACCAGCGTGATTATCGCCACTTCGGGTGGGTTGTTGAGGCGGAAGGGCGGGCCGGTGAATCCGAAACCCGGGCTGACGTAAAGCTGTGAATCACCCTCCTTGAACGTCCCCTTGACATACTTCGCAAAGATGTCTACAAGACTGATTTCCTTACCCAGCACATTGAGTGCTATCTGACCTCCATGGGTATGACCGGCAAGGACAAGATCGATCCCGTGCTGTCTGGCAACATCCCAATATGGAGGCTGATGCGACAAAAGCAGCTTGAAATTCCCTCCCTCGGCAGTACTCAGAACAGGATTCCCGTTACCTCCTCCGTTCACTTCGGGATCATTCAGGCTGTTCAGAGCCTGGTTTATATCCGCCCTGCCCCATCTCGAATCATCTACACCCAGCAGGTCGATCTTTGTATCGTTGACCGTCAGAATCCTGCCTGAATTATGCAGAACCGGTATACCGTTCTTCTCGAATTCATTGATTATCAGAGGCAGGTCTGTCCAGTGGTCGTGGTTTCCCATCGTGGCGAAAACACCATGCTTGCTTCTGATCTCCTTAAGAGCTTCAAGACATGGATAAATATACTTCGACTCATGGGAAACGTAATCACCTGTAAGCAGTACGAGATCAGGCTGTTCCCCGTTCATGATATTGACTGCCTTCAAGATCTGCTCTTTTTTCGTGTATTCGTCAGAGTGGATATCCGTAAAATGCGCTATTTTAAGTCCCCGCAGGTTCTCCGGAAGTTGCCGAAACTGCATCTCGAACCTGTTCTCGAGGATATCCTGTGATCCGGTAATAACACCATATGTGGTAAAACCTATCGGGGGAAGTGCAAGCCCGGCTGAGGCGGCCTTGATCATTCTCCTCCTGACCGGATCCACCTCAACTAATTCCGTCTGCTTGTCATCTTTTATTTGATTCTTGATAACAGACACCAGTTTCATTATCCCCCTGTATACCGATACAAGAATATCCTTTGCAAGAAAAATAAGGAATAACATTATTGACGATATCAGCCATATCCAGAACGGTTTATCAACAAATATCTGCAAGATCAGCGGAGGATTATCTTCCGGGATCAAATATGTTAGACCGAAAAGGCTGTTTATATATATGAAAAAAACTATAAAAGCAATATTGATCCTATTGCGGATATTGCCCGTGAATACCTCCTTTATATATCTTCTTGTTTTACTGAAGAAATATAACTGTATTGCTGCGTATATTGCTATTACCAGTAAAAATCTTAACATATTGCTTCTTTTTAATGCTTAATGTTTGTGTTCTTACTAAAAGTCTAATTCATCTTTAAGTGTGTTGGTGAAAACGCCAACACACAGCAAATTTCGGATCATCACTATATTCATTATACTCACTCTCACTGTTGGTGTTTTCACCGACAGTGATATTCTTAAAGCTTTGGTTAAAAACCCACGAACAGCCGGTTAACCTGGCAGCCCGGTATTAATTTTATCTATTTACTGACCAAAGCAGGCAGTATCTCGAGCAGATAATCAACAGGCGGCCTGTCGGAATAATACTGCGGGAGATATTTGAATTTCAGGATCCCGTTCATATCAATAATGAATGTTGCCGGCAGGGCTTCACCCTTCGGCAGATCACTTCCTTTTTCACCTCCCGGCGTAGTAAATATCTGTGCTTCATCATACAGCAGAAGTTTTTTCATCACATTGAAATCCGGATCAAGAAGCACAGGAAAATCGGGAGATACACCTGCTTTTTCAAAGAACCCCAGGGCCATTTCTTTACTGTCGGGTGTTATGAAAAGTACCTCTGTGTTCAGTTTCTTAAATTCACCGTAAACATCATTCAGATCGCCAGCCTGACGTCTGCAATAAGGTCACCAGTACCCCACCCAACCTCTAACTGTAACAAGAACAACATTCTTCTTTCCGGTATAATCCGAGAGCGAAATTTCTTCGTCTGTCAACGTTCTAAGTGCCAGATCAGGAAATTTCCTGTTCAGTACCGGAATACTTTTAGTCTGCCATGATAAAGACGGAGAATGGATAAAAAATAATGCAGTTATGGTCAGAAAAACCAGTTTCGGTAGATAATTAAATTTTGTATTTGTTCTTTGATTAATCATTTATCTTCTCCGGATCGTTATGAGTATTCTATAACAATCCGGAGAAAATCTGAGTTCCTTATCACCTTGTTTACAGACTTATACCTTTACGCTTTTTGCGCGGATTACCTCTATCCCGTTATATAGAACAGGGATAAGATATAGTGTAAATGTCGTTGAAGTTATCAGCGCACCTATGGATACTATCGCCATCGGAGCCCTCATCTCGGCACCCTCGCCGATTCCGAGTGCAAGAGGAAGCATGCTGATCGCAGTTGCAAGGTTTGTCATTATAATCGGCCTCAGCCTTACAGCGCATGCCTCGAGTATCGCTTCCCTTATTTCTTTACCCCGGTCGCGGAGAATCCTGATATAATCGATCATTAGGATCGCGTTGTTAACTACTATACCAACGAGCATAACCATCGCCATGAGAGAAATGATACTGATAGTATTTCCTGTGACCAGCAGAGATATCATAACTCCAACAAGCGCAAGCGGTAAAGTGATCATAATTATGAACGGCAGAATGAATGACTCCATGATCGCGGCGAGGACCATATATGATAGGATCACCGCCAGTATAAGTGTCCTTGCAAGTTCAGCGAAAGATTCTTCCTGCATTTCAGTCATACCTCCGAATGTTATAGCGTATCCGGGCTGCAGGTCGAAATTGTCCGTTTCTGACCGGATATCCGCAACAACATCACCCATGCTCCTGTTAACAAAATCACCTGTGATCGAGACAAGTCTTTTCTTATCCTTTCTTGCAATAGAAGTCGGACCTTCGGTGAATTTAACTTCCGCAAGTTCTGTTAGAGGTATGAAGTTATCGTCCTTCTTAACAGTAACTTCTTTGATCTGATCGGCAAATTCCCTGTAGTCTTCTCCGAGCTGGATCCTGACATCATATTCTTTGTTTCCAAGGCGGTATTTTGTCGCGATATTTCCTTCGATCGATGATCTCATTACCGATGCAAGGGTTAATACTGAAATACCGTAATCCGCGAGTTTCTCCCTGTTAGGAATAATCTGGTATTCCGGTACACCTTCCTTCCAGGTTGACTGAAGGTTGACAGTCCCGGGAGTATTCTCAGCAACACGCATAACATCATCGGCTATCCTGTTAAGCACATCCAGGTCGTCTCCGGTTATCTCAATTTGAAGCCCGGATCCACCATCGCCGCCGCTTGACTCGCGCTCAGCAAGTAGTATTTGTGCAGTCGGGATCGTTGATAATACGGGTTTCAACTCCTCTATAACCTCTAGGGTTGTCTTACCTCTCTCCTCGAAATCGACCAGCTTTACTGTTATCTCACCGAACTGGACTCCTTCATTATTTCCTACGAAGGTTCCGGTTGCCTGCCCGAGGATTGTGTAATAACTCTCGATATCCGGAAAATTCTTTAATTCATCCTCAATCCTGTGAAGAACTTTATCCGTTTGATCGTAATTCGATCCCGGAGGAAGTTCTACTGATATCCCGATATACCCCTGGTCGCTCTGGGTCATGAATTCCGAACCGATATACCTCGAGATGAAAAGGGCAAAGAAGAAGAAAAATGCTATTATAACTATTACGGTGATCTTATGACTTAGAGCCCAGCCAAGGCTCTTCTTATAGTCTTCCGCGAGCTTGTCATAGAATCTGTCCCAACCGTTGCCGAATTTTGTGAGGAATCCGAAACTTTTATCCATTATGAATACGATAAGCAGAAAGATCATTATTCCGATAGAGATCTGTGTGTTGAAAAGATACTGCATAATAACGAAGATCAGACCACCTGCGAGAACAATTATACCCGCGTAAACCAGAACTTTCCATATTTTGTATATCGGATTAGCGGTCAGTTTATCCATCGGAATCTTGAAAAGCATTCTCGCCACTGCCAGTGTTAAAGCAAGACCTATCAGAATACCTGTGAACAGGGAGATAGTCGGATCATATATACTTAAAGTATTTCCGACAAATCCAAAGCCGCCGATCAGGATAACAGCTGCGATTAATGACAGAATACTAACTGCAAAAATATCAAAACCGTATCCTTTCTTCTTATCCTTTATAAGCAGTTTTGAAGCAAGCATCGGGGTCATGGTAATTGCAATCAGAAACGAAAAGATTGTCGCAAATGCAACCGTTAATCCGAACGCGAAGAAGAATTGTCCGATTATACCTCCCATGAATGCCATCGGAGTAAACACCACTACATTCGTCAGTGTACTCGCGCCTACAGCGGTAGCAATCTCCACTGTTCCTTTTATAGAAGCTTGTCCGGCGTCTTTCTCAGTCTTTACATACCTGAAAATATTCTCAAGCACTACGATCGAGTTCGTTACAAGGACACCTACTGTAACCGCGAGACCCAGCAGGGTCATGAAGTTGATAGTAAATCCCGCAAATCTGATCAGGATAAAGGTTGAGATAATCGACGTCGGCATTGCCAGTGCGGCTATCAACGTACCCTGCCATGTATGGAGGAACAGGTAGAGAATCACTGATGTCAGAATAATACCTATACCGATATTATTGATTACCTCGCTGATCGTACTCCTGATGAACTGCGAATTATCATTAGCAACGCTTATCGACATATCAGCAGGCAGTTCAGACTTCAATCTATCGATCCCGCTGAAAACCTGATCGGCAACCTCAACAAGGTTGGCATCCGGTCTCTTGATAAGCGTTACACCAACACTGACTTCATCATTGAACCTTGCTGTTTGCCTCTGTTCCTTGAAAGTATCATAAACATTTGCTATATCCCTCAACCGGACATTCCTGCCTCCTTCAGCCGAAAGTATCACATTCCTGATATCATTAACGGTCTCGAACTCGCCCGAAACCCTGATCGTGAATTCTTTGCGCTTTTCAGTGATATGGCCGCTTGGAATATTCAGGTTCTCTGCCGATATACCCATGATAATGTCAGTAACACCTAAATTCTGTGCCCTCATGAGTTCCCGGTCGAAATGGATCTGTATTTCTCTTTCTTTACCACCGACTATATTGACAGAAGCGAGTCCATCGATTTTCAACAATTCGGGTTTTATTATATCATCTGTCATTTCGTAGACTTCTTCCAGCGGCCTCGGACTCGAAACAGCGAGGTCTACAACCGATGAAGCACCCATATCGAATTTCATAACGACAGGATCTTCTGCATCTTCCGGAAGTTTCGGCTTTACAAGTTCGACTTTATCCTTAACGTCATTGGCGGCAACATCCAGATCCGTCTCGAGCTTAAACTCTACAACAACAATCGATGCGCCTTCAATAGAGCTCGATGTGATCTTGTCTACGCCGTTAATGGCGCTTACCTCCTCTTCCACATGCCTTGTAATTAGATTTTCGATCTCAGCTGGACCTGCACCCGGATATATCACACGGACTGTAACTACCGGAATCTCTACTTCCGGGAATAGGTCAGTAGCAAGATCTGTATAAGAAAACACGCCAAGAACGACAAACGACAAAATAAACATCGTCATCAGGACGGGGCGCATTACTGATAATCTGGTGAAAAACATAGTCTGTCCCTAAAGTTAGTTGGTTTCCGATTCAGTGATCACTTTTACTCCGTCTTTCAGCCTGTTATGTCCTTCGATCACAATTACATCACCATCAGAAATTCCTGACGGCACTTCGATCCACTCACCGTCATTAACACCGGGCTCGATCGATACCTGTTTAACAGTATTATTACTCTGAACAACATAAACATAATACGAATCGCCATTTCTGATGACAGCATCAGCGGGAACTGCAACTGCTCCTTCAATCCTGTTTATGATCAGCTCAACAATTGAGAACATTCCCGGTTTAAGTTTCTTATCTGAATTCGGGATCAATATCTCGATGTTGAAATTCCTTTTCTGAGGATCTGTCGAAAGAGCTATCGTATAGACACTGCCTTCGAAAATCTGGTCGGGATATGATTTCGCGGAAACTACTGCCTTCTGCCCCTTCTCCAGGAGAGGTATCTCTGTTTCCCCGACTTCGATCTCAATTATTACCCGTCCGAGAGTGGCGATTCTCATTATCGGCATACCGGGTGATACAGTCTCGCCTTTTTCGTAAAAAATATCCGTTACCGTTCCGCTAATCGGGGATTTGATCTCGAGCATACTGACAACTGCGTCGTAATTTGCACGGGCGATTTTCTGTGCAAGCTCGGTCTTCTCAAAAACCTGCTGAGAAATTGCCCCGGCATCAAGAAGTTCTTTATTCCTTTCAAGATCGATATTTGCATCATCCAGAGCATCCTTTGCCTGCCTGTACTGTGCTGTCGGGCTCTGCTTGTCAAGATTCAGCAGGATCTGCCCCTCTCGTACATTCTGACCGAGTGACACATTAAATTTCGCTATATTTTCCATGATCTTTGCAGCCGCATCAGCCTGCTCATACCCGCGTATGGATCCGGTATAGCTTTTTGTCAGGCTCAGGTCCTTTAATTCGGCCTTAGCTGTGACCACCGGAACACCATTCTGCTCCTGGTACCTATCTATTGTCATTACTTCCGCTTTTGATCTTTCAATGCTCGCCTGAATGCCCTGGTAGATCAGAACGGCAACAAAAACGAATAGAATTATAAAAATGTACTTTTTCATTTTACTCTCCCTGGAGATATATTATTTTTAGTTTTTTCCTATTGAATAAAGCCACTGAGCTTTTGCCACTTCATAATCGAAAACACTCTGAATATTGCTTAACTGAGCAGTTTCAAGAGCTATTTGAGCGTCAAATAGATCAAGCTGTGTTCCCTGACCGGAATTATACCTGACAAGGGCTATATCGTATGCTTTTTGTGCCTGTGCAACAGTTCTGCTAAGTGCCTCATATCGCTTTCTCGCCTCTTCCATCTTATTTAAGGCCTCCACGATCTGGATATTGATATTCTGTCTCAAATTCTCGATCCGGAGATCCATATCCCGAACATCAATCTGTGCCTGCTGGACTTTAGATGCGGTCTGAAAACCGTCAAAGATCGAGAAATTAATATTCAGCATTGCATTGACGCTGTTACTCGTGTTCTTAGGGCCGAATGTGAAATCATCTGCCTGTCCGGAAAACTGGTATTGGGAAGTCAGGCTTATTGTCGGGAACCATCCTGCCCTCTCAATCTTGATCCTTTTATTCATAGCTTCACGTGTAAGTTCGAGGTTTTTAAAATCACTTCTGTTCAAATGGGCCTCTTTCGAAGCCTCAAAAAGAGATGATTCCTCGATGAATTCAGGCGATAGATCCCCAACGATCTCAATATTCTGTTCAAGGGGGAGTCCAATGACAACTTTCAGCCTGTCCTTCTGCAGTTCAAGAGAGTTCTCAGCAGTAATAACTGCCGGTTTTGTATTCGCAGCCTGCACTTCAGCCCTTAGAAGATCGAACTCCGATGCTGCTCCCTTGCTGTATAATGTCTGCAGATTCTTGTAATGTGAATCTGCAAGCTCGAGATTTCTCCGGTTGACTTTCAGCACCTCCTTACCGAGTAAAACAGCGAGAAACTGCTGCTTAACCTGTAACACAATGCTTTTTTCCGTAAAATCAAGCGCTTCTGTGAATGATTCCGAATACAGCTTTGCGATATCTATCGCCACCCATGTCCTGCCGCCGGAATACAGCGTCTGGTTTAAGGATGCAACAGATTGTACCGCATTTGCTGCACCGACCTGAATTTTCTGCACCTCTCCATCAAAACTCAGAAAAAATGACGGGAGATAAATATTTCTCGTATAAATGTTTGAGACGCTGAGATGCGGGAAAGCTCCTGATCGCGCCTCCCTTACTTGCTGGTCGGCTTTCTTCTGCGCTTCCTTAGCTATAAGAATGTCCCTGTTCTTCTCCAGCGCCAGAGAAATAGCCCTGTCCATCGTAAGAGACATCGTTCCACTCTCAGATTGAGCAAAAACGCCTGAAGAAAACAAGAGTATAATTGTAATTATTTTCAAATTTAATGATCGGAAATTCACATCTTCCTCCTTCATATAAAGGATTTTCAACCCTAAAGTATAATTTACTTTCGCATAAATAGTTATATGACGATTATATCATTTTCTACGTTGCAGATACGGCATTTGCCTTGCTTGTACTCATTCGTTCAACCTCTGCAGTTAATTTTGAATTCAGCAAATCCCAGAATAGCTCAAATGTTTCGTTGATTTTCGCTTTTCGCGGATTTGAAAGATCCTGTAAGTGGATTCCGTCAAGAAAACCAACAATTATGTTGGTATATAATATGGATCTGTTTTCATCATCAAAAATGTCAGGATATATCTCCTTAAAGAAATTTCTCGTATATTTTCTTATTATATCATAAAGATTTCCCATGTATTCATGTAAAAGCTTCTCATCTTTGCAATGCAGGACAAAATCGAACATCATCCTGTATCGCTTCTTTCTAACTTCATTATTCTTACAGCTTATTTCATGAAATTTATCCAATTTTTGTCTGTCCGTCAGACTGGAATCCACAGAATCCATTTTTATAGCTATCATTTTAGACATGTGCTCACTAACAGTCTGAAAAAACAGGTCTTCTTTATTCTTGAAATAATCGTAAAGTACACCTTTAGATACACATGCTTTTTTTGCTATTTCTCTCGTGGTCACATCTTTAAAACCTTTTTCGGTAAAAAGTTCATACGCTGCCTCTAATACTGAAAGTCTTTTTGCTTCTTTATCTACTATTTTAGGCATAAAATTCCATTCGTTTTTTTCCGAAATTTTCAATTGGGAATAGTTATACGGCAGGATCCCGATTTTGTTACCGGGCGACCGCCCATTAAAAGTACGAATATAAAAAAACATTATCAATATTTTTTTTGTTAAAAATCGGTTAAGATTGGAATAAAATATCTGCTAGACCGTATATACTATATATGGCACACGTTTTGCAACTTTTAACAACATAGTGTAGTATAATTTATTAAAGATGAAATTTTATGTGTCGATTATCATGGTAAAGAACTGAGGCGCCTATAAAAAAAGCTTGACAAGTGAACATTTGTTCATTATATTGTACATGCGTACACTAAGGCCAATGTGAAAGGATAGAACCATGAATGAAAACAAGAATGAAATAATGGTAGAAGACTACCGCAGACACCTGGACAGGGCAGTCGATCTCGTTATGAAACGTATTGCTCAGGTCAAGAAAAAACATGGTGTTACATATAACACCATCAAGGAATACCTTGAATTCAACGAACCTCATATCCTCGAAAGCCAAAAGATCATCGAAGAAAAGTGCAATAGTGATATTTTGCACAGGATAACAAGCGGAAAAGCGGATATCAGGGAATGCGAAATGTGGAGGAAGGATATCGATGACTGGAAACATCTGTTTCTTGAGGGAATTAATCTTTATGAGGATTACTTACTTATGGCTCATGTTGCCTGATTCACATTTATGTGTTGAAAATGCAACATCCTGTGTGTAATGATACAATCTTGTATTTTTTCTTTCTTTTTTGTATTTTTTTCTTACCTTAGCTATTTCTATTCCATTAATTAAAGATTCTATCAAATGTTTGGAAAGCTTCTTCTCTTATTCATTACCGTACCCTTTGTAGAGTTGATCATACTTCTGGATATTGGTAATTCGATCGGCCTCGGGCCTACAGTGGCATTGATCGTTATTACGGGGATAATTGGCGCATTTCTTGCCCGGATGGAGGGATTCAGAACAGTCTCAATGATCCAGGCAAAACTCCAGACAGGTGAACTTCCGGCTGATGAACTAATTGACGGCTTGATAATCCTGATTGCAGGCGCCGTCCTTATCACTCCGGGTGTTCTCACTGATGTTTTTGGCTTTCTGATGCTTTTTCGGCCGACGCGCAAACATTTCAAGACCTGGTTAAAGGGCAGATTTTCCGGTCACATATCTATGCATGGCGGATCTATCAATCACAAAAATGATCAGCAACAATAGAGCCTGTCAATCCTATGGAACTTTCTGAGAAAGAACTTGCAGCAATTTTGGATTCAACTCTTCTGGATCATTCAGCTACAAATGATTCCCTTGAAAAACTTGCATTTACTGCCATTGAGAATGAATTCTGCTGTATCTGTGTATATCCGGAACACCTGATATCTGTCTATGATTGTATCTCAGGTACAAATGTTTTGACCGCCACGGCTGTAGGTTTTCCTGATGGAAGTTCATCAACAAGCAGTAAATGTTCACAAACGGAGAATTCCATCAAATTGGGAGCTGATGAGATCGACATGGTTATCAATCTTGGATGGCTCTTTGACAAGAATTTCAAAAAAGTTCTTAACGATATTAAATCGGTTGTAGATACATCGATGAATGCAGAGATGAAACGGGATATCCTGACTAAACCGGTTATCAAGGTAATAATAGAGACTTCTGAGCTAAGAGAAGAAGAAAGAAGGCTGGGTTTGGGAGAAGGAGATCTGATAATAGCTGCAAGCGAAATAGCCGCCGAAGCAGGAGCTGATTTTATCAAGACATCTACAGGAATGAGTCCCCTGGGGGGTGTAATGGAAAATGATGTCGCTATCATAAGATCTGCTGTTAAAGAAGAACTCAGAATCAAAGCTGCGGGAGGTATCAAAACCTGGGATCATGTAAGAAAATTGCTGGCAGAAGGTGTTGATAGGATTGGAACTAGCAGTGCATTGAAAATATTAGAAGACTGCCGGCTTGCCGGTCAATCCCGGTAACCGGTTTCGGATTTTTTCCATATCAGCTCACTTACCCTGCAAAACTCATAATCCATATCCATAAATGTATCGATCAATTCTGGTAGAATTTCGTAAACCTGGTCATCGGTCCTGCTGCTGCCCAGATGCATTAAGATCACTGCCCCGTTAGCCCCGTCCGGATCATTCAGTCCGAATGAAAGCAAGCGGTTTTTAATCTCTTCTGCTGTTTTATAAAGATGTGATCCCTTATCGCTTACCCAGTCATGGGAATCCATATTTTCACCGTTAACATCTCCTGTAGTCCAGCCGATATGCTGATAGCCCAACTCAGCGGCCCAAAACCTTATCTGTTCATTCTGCTCTCCGTATGGTGATCGCCAAAGACGGGCAAGTCTTCTTCCTGTTGCTTTATAAAAGAGAGAATCAGCCTTTAATAGCTCTGACTGAAATACGGAATAGCTTATCCCGGGCCGTGTATCATGCCTCATATTAATTTCGAATGTAGTAAGATGGGGATGGGAATATGTATGATTTCCAACCTCGTGACCTTCTTCAACCATTCTTCTGACCGGTCCTGGAAATTTCTTAATAAATTTTCCCGTCAGGAAAAATGTACTTTTAATACCTTTATTGTTGAGGATGTCAAGGATCTCATCAGTAAAAGTATCGCTGGCACCCCCATCGAAAGTTAGCGCTATCATTTTGTTGCCTCTGGCACCTCTCGTAAAATTGCTTCCTGTCGTCTCGAGATCTTCTGAGGAATAATATACTTTGTATACTTTGATCACTTCATCTACACCCCTGTCATCGACCGACCGTATCTCGATCTCATTCTCACCGGGAATAAGACCGACATCTTCAAATTTGAATTCACCACTGTTGGAAACGATCGTATGACGCAATTCTCTGTTCAAATATAAGTTTATGATCCTGCCGTTTCCACCTTCACCCGAGATAGTTATTCTTTTGTTATCTACCTTGCTTTTCAAACCGCCCGTAATTACAGGTGATAGCCTGTTCATCCTTTCCATTTTCTCGATGACCATCTTCTTTTGCTCTTCATTAAGGAGTTCCAATTCTGACTTCAGGTTAACCACCCGGTTCTCCAGAAGGTTACGGTCATCCTTCATGTCATTGATCAAAACTACATTCAGGAAGAAAATGAAGACGATAAGGAAACGTTCAAGGTACGGGGATTTGACAAACCTGCTTCCCTTTCTTTTAAAGGCCTTTTGCGGGGAAGTGAACAGTAATTTGAGAAATGCAGCGGTCTCCGATAGCCTGAAAAAAATAATACAGCGTGTACTGCAGAATAAATGGTGGAAGATCCTTGTCGTACATTTCGGACAGATCCATTCCTTGCAGTGATAGCACCGTTTATGGGCTAGAATCAGATCGTGATTTTTACATGAACCGGGCATAGAAGATCATTATTTTTTGGTCGTATTAAAATAATGGAAAAGTATTTATTATGCAAAGTAATAAAAGGTAATCTTCAGTATAAATGCAACCTGAAAATTAAACAACAGTATCAATAAGTTGTTCCTGGTTTTCATCCGGGGCAGTTTCAGGAACTTTTTGGGAAGTTTTATCTCTGAAGTCAGTAAGTCTTGTGGTTTTTTCGTTTGTATTTTTCACCATTTGGTCTGATGAAGTTTCACTGGCGGTATCTGCCTCGAGGACAGGCTCATCAGCTCCGCCGATCCTGTCCAGTATCTCACCTTCTGTGTTATCCAGAAGGATTTGGACATTTCCGAAAAATGAGTTGATCTCCTCTATCATCAATTCTTTATCCTGCTCAAACTGATTGATATCACGGCCAGTTGCCTGTCTCAGGTCTTCAAAGAATTCCTCTACACGGCCAATAAGCCTCTCTTTCGTATCATCGAGGTAACCGTCAACTGTGTCGAAGAAGGCTTTTGTAAGTTCTGCTGAGCTGTCGAGCAGTTTATCTGTAGTACTCAGATACCCATCGAGCTCGGTGTTTCCACGTTCATCCAGCTGCTGGGTCTGGTTATCAAACTGCGCAAGAAAACTCAGATCGAGATTCAGATTATACCTGAATCTTGCAGCGACCTTATTCCTGACCGACCTGTAACTGTCCACCCTTACCGTTTTTATCCGGGAAACTGTCTTTTCCGTCTGGTTATAGAACAGGTCTACCTGGCGGTCCCGGTCTTTAAAATGACTCTGCACCATGTATCCTGCCCAGTATTTCTTGACTGTTTTCTTCCGGGTAACGGTTTTTATGTCATGACCATTACCCGACTTCTCAGGATTCAAGCGTTTATCCACAAGCTTAGCCCTGTAATCAATATTCAGGTTAAGCTTATAGCTCTTCTCAAAATTATTATCCTTTTCCACGACTGCCGGATTATGAATACGGTCTACTAATTGCTCAGGTGTTATATTACCTAATATGTTCAGAGAACTGCTGACTTTCCTGATCTGGTAGGTTGATTGGATTGATGAAGGATCAGAACGCACAATCTCCCCTGAAGGGGAGTTCTTATCTATAGGTTCCTCTTTATCCTTAGTTTCAGTTATCGGAAAAAGCTCGTTCAATCCTGTGGGATTGAACGGCTTAAAAATAGATGCCGGCGCCGGCAAACCGATGAGCATTTTCCCTCCTTGGAATTCTGCCCTTATACAAAAGTTTTCATTTACAGGTATTAATCGGCAATATTTGCCGATACTTTAGGAAATAGTTGCCTTATCTGCATTTATTCAAACATTAATTACTTGTATCTCGCAATCAGTATATTTATATTTTTCATTGCTGCAATTGCCGCTAAACGGCATTCACCTCAACACAACCACAGGATAATATTATGAAACTCATACAAAAATATTTAGTTTACGTTCTACTGATAATCCTTGCTCTGCCATTGTATAGCAAAGCCCAGGTTAGTTTCAGCAGGGGTGCTGATTACATGGGATCTATCAGGAATATAGTTGTATCCCCTGATGAGGAATACTTCTATGCAGGATTAAACGTATTCAATGATTCCTCGAGGAGGAGAACTTCAGGTACCTACAAGTTTTCACTTGAAGGTAAGGAATTGGGACCTGCTTTCAGTCAAAGATCCTATATTATCTCACCTGATGGGGAGAAAATGCTCTTTAAGGGCAATCACCGGGGAATGTATGGGCTCTGGATGTATTCAATTTCTTCTAATGATTATAAGTTCATCGCTGAAGTAACAGAAAGTAACGCCTTCCTTGGTCACAGGGCAAATAGAAACTACATCTGGTCTCCAGATGGTAGGCAGGTTGCATATTGTTCTGCGACAGGTGTACGCGAAAACCGTCCTGAAGATATAAAGGAAATAAGCAGGATACTTTTTAAAACAAGAACTGCATATTCGGATAACAGAAAAACCCATATATTCGTTGTTGACCTGGAAAACGGGAATATCAGGCAGCTGACATTCGGAAATTATGATGAACATTCGCTCTCCTGGTCTCCAGACGGCAATAGCATAGCCTTCATAAGCAACAGAACCCTTGATCCAGATAATAATCATAATAACGATATCTGGACTGTCGATACCGGTAGCGGTAAGATCAAGCAGATCACTGACTCACCGGGAACGGAATTCACCCCGAAATTTTCTCCGGACGGTAAACATTTGGCTTTTCTGGGCGGTACCAGACCGATAAACACAAAGGATAGCCCGCCTGAAAACAATCAGCTGTGGATAATTCCGGCAAAGGGCGGTGAACCGGTTGACCTTACTTCCAAAATAGACAGAAGAATTTCAAATCATAATTGGACAAAGGATAGTAACTGGCTATATTTTACCGCTAACAATAAAGGGGGTACACATATTTATCGTGTTCCTTCCAGAGGTGGTAAAGTCGAGACTGTGGTAGGGGGAAAACTCAGGGCAAGAACCTATGCCCTATGCAGCTCCAAAGATAGAATTTTTTATATAAGGTCAGATGACACCGATCCGGGTGAGATTTGGAGCGCATCGCTTGATGGGAAGAGCCAAAAACAACTCACTAATTATCAGGATAAATTCAAAAACAGTGTAAAATTATCGATGCCGGAAACGTTCTGGTTCGAGAGTTTTGACGGAACGACGATCCAGGGATGGCTGATGAAACCGATTGATTTCCAGGCGGGTAGCAAATTTCCGCTGATACTAACCATACACGGCGGCCCTCATGGAGCTTACGGATATGGAGTGTCTTCCCGTAATCAGAACTTCGCTGAGGCCGGTTTCGGAGTATTGTATATAAACCCGAGGGGAAGCACCGGATACGGTCAGGAGTTCGCGGACGGATCTATTAATGACTGGGGTGGCGGAGATTATAAAGACTTGATGGCAGGTGTTGATTATGCGATTAAAAATAACACCTGGATAGATGCTGAAAGACTCGGAGTAATGGGTGGAAGCTACGGAGGATACATGACAAACTGGGTGATCACTCAGACTACACGATTCAAAGCAGCTGTTTCGAGCGCCAGCCTGAGCAACCTGATAAGTTTCTACAGCAATTCATTATATCACCTACTTATAGAGACCGAATTTCCCGGAAAACCCTGGGAGAATTACGATCTTCTCTGGGACAGGTCACCTGTCAAACACATAGCGAATGTAGCCACACCCACCCTGTTCATCCATGGCGAAGCAGACCATGATGTGCCTATAACTCAGGCTGAGGATATGTTCGTAATGATGAAAAAACTTGGGGTGGAAACTGTTTTTGTAAGATATCCCGGGGAAGGACATGGTTTCAGGAACCAGAGTAACCGCAGGGACCGGGACAGACGGACGATTGAATGGTTCGTAAGGTTCCTCGAACCTGATAAAATAGTCAGGAATTGAGATCTTATTAAACAGTTAATCTCACGCAAAGATGCAAAAAAAAAAGATATTGACAGACATGAATGTCTGTACTACTAACATCTTCATATATGATCAGATTTGTAGTGGCGCGGTTTCCACGCCGACATAATCCACCCACAAACAAGTTTGTGAGTGCCATGAGTCTCTAAAACAATTAATCTGGCTTTGCGTCTTTGCGTGAATTGCATCTTGGATTCCCGCTTTCGCGAGAATGACAATTGAAATTCTCACTTTATTACTTCTTCAGAAGGCTTATGATCTTTGCATTCCTCACATCGTCCAGAAATCTATCAAACTCGATGTAATATCCTGCAATATCATATGCAACAAATGCCCGGACAGGCTCGTCTTCTGAGTCAGACAGCTCATTCCTGAATTCCAGCCCTTTTCCTTTTAACAGCTCATACCAACTGTCGATATCATCCGATATAAAGGATACAGTTACCGATTTCTCTTCAGAGAACTTATGGAGTCCGCGTGACTCATCTACTAATCCGATATACGAACCTGTACCGTTATCATATACGGTCGAGTATGCCTGCTCTACTACCTGCACGAATCCGAATACATCCTCATAATAACTGTTCGCCGCCTCAAGGTCTTTATAATAAAGCCAGAAGACCGAACTCTGAACACCGAGTCCTGATGGTCTGCTTGTGATCATATCTTCGGAAGAATACAAGACAGTTGTCTTTTCAAGGAGAGGGATCAGCTTTGCGTTTTCCGGATGATCTGTAAACGTCTCGAATTCGAGAAAATAGCCTTCCGGATCGAGAGCAACGAATCCGATATGCGGTCTCCCTTCCCGTGGATTGAATTCGTGCTTCATCTCAACGTTCTGGCCAACCAGGTAGTCATACCATTCGCTGACCTCTTCGGTAACTACAGCAAGTGTAACCGTTTTAGGTTCCGTCGTTTTGTGCATTCCCTTTGTCTCATCCACCAGGCCGATGTACGAAGACGATGATACCTGATGGATTGAAGCGAAACCGTAATCAAGTACTCTTTCAAAACCTAATATTTCTTCGTAGAATCTCTGTGCCTTCTCTACATCTTTATAGTAGAAGAACACGAGATTACCCTGGATCTTCAGATCTGTTGCATTCATGGCATCCTGACAATTTGTGAATATTATTCCTGTGAGTATCAATATTAATACAATGCTGTTTTTTATCATTACAACCTCCCGAGTTGTATAGAATAATCGACTATTGATTCTTTTAGAGTACCGTCTGACATCCCTTTTTTATTCCCCCTTCGAAGGGGACTTTATGTAAAAATTTCTCTTCCGGAAAATTATCGGTTTACCCCAATTATGGGGTACCGTCTTTAATTCCCCTTATATATACATAATACTATCTTCCCTTTTGAATGGGATCATCATATCTCCCCCTTTGGGGGACACCAACACCTTTTACTCCAACACTGAGAGACATAAACATATCTCGCCAGTAGGGACATCACCTGGTACTCCCTGCTATATGAAAACCCAAATCCTTATCTCCCCCCTTGAGGGGGGATAAAGGGGGGTGTAGCAAGTATGATAATTAAAGCTGTTTAATAATCCCCATTCTTTCTAAGCACCACCTTCCTCTTTTTTCTCATCTCCGGATCTCCCTCAACCGTAAATCCGGAATCTTTCGCGATTTTAAGTGATGCCTCGAATTCATCCTCGGAAACATGTCCTTTCGGTTCGACCATCAGCACTGATGATTCGTTCTTTAAACTTGCATAGATCTGTTTGAAGAATACCGCTTTTTCAGGCACCTCGTGGACAACATGAAAGGCTACAGCAAGATCAATTGTTCCCTCGAGATCATCGATCCCGAGTGATTCCCTGCTGCATAATCTCGTTTCTATCCTGTCTCCAAGCCCTGCTTTCTCAGCTCTTTTCGATAGTTTATCCAGCATCTTTTCCTGCATATCAACAGCGTAGACTTTCCCATTATCACCTGCAAGTTTTGCCATATCGAGAGTGAAAAATCCCATTGCGCATCCGACATCCATTACATGCATCCCGTTATTAATATATGGGCTTAGAAGTTTTTTTGGATTCTCCAGAAGCTTACGCAGGGGATTCAGCAGAAAATAGCCTACCCATACCGGACATACATGCTCTTCGGCCATATATCACCTGTTGTTTAATAGATGTTTTCGAGCGTGGAAACCACGCACCTGCATATTTTATTAAAAAAATATTATTAGCGGGACAGAAATTCCTGTCTGTACAAAACGTTTTCTTTACGTCTCTGCGTATTTGTGAGAGACATATATTTCATAGGGATCTTATCAGGCAATCCGTGATCTCGCCCACGAACATCTTGTGAATATCCATATTCGGTGGATAGAATTCCGGCACGATCTGCGGATCGAGAAAGAATTCCCGGTCGCAGCTCTGTGTATAGATCTTCTTATTGACGATCACCAGTCTGGCTTCATTGAAATAGACCGTGTTGTCCGGCCCTTCGACAGGGGTTATCCCGCATTTGGCTGCCTTGTCGGTATCCCTCCCTGAGACACTCCCGCATATATTCAGGGCTTCCCGGTATTTTTCCTCGAAAAATGAGAATGTATAATGATCGCTCTTTTCAATGAATCCGTATGTATGTCTCTGGGGACGAATAAAACAGAACGTAACTTCCTTTTCCCAGAGATGGCCGATCGTACCCCAGCTTGCTGTCATTGTATTCCATGAACTTATATCCCCGGCAGTAATAAGCATCCAGTCTGTTCCGATGAGTTTTATCGGATTATCTTCGATTTTTTTTGGATCGATTGATTGAAATCCCTGCATATTTCCTCCGTATATGATTAAATAATGTTTATTGCAGATATAGAAGAAGTTTTTCAGAGAACAAGTGAGATAATAGTAATGAAACAAGATAGTTAAATTATTGGAATAATCAAATAATTATGGTAAAATATCTGCCGACTATAGGCAAGATTCCGAGATCCCAAGTCAATCCCGGATGGACTGACGAATGGTTTCTCCAGCTATTGACAATATTTAATCAATAAGACATTAAAACTATCATTTCCCATTCTTTTCGAGCAGATCCAGAGTATAAGACAGGAGACCCATACCTCCATGTAAACCATGACCGGGAATGACCACTCTGGAATCGCTATATTTTTCGATAACATTTGCAATAGATCCGGGCCAGGATTTAACGTCAGCATCAGTGAGATTTCCCAAATTCTGTCTCGATAATGCCATAATCATGCAGCCTCCAAACAGGATCTTTCTCTCCGGAAAATATACTACTAAATTATCTGGAGAATGCCCGGGGCCCGGGTAAAATATCTCGATCTTTTCTCCTCCGAAATCCAGATTCAATCCCTCACTTGCTTTAAACACATTGTCCGGAGGAACCAATTTTGCGGTGCTTAGTATATCGTAAAACCGCTTAAACCTGGATTGCTTCAAAAAGTCTGATACTCTTCTGTCATCTCCAATCTCCCTGAGAAGTTTGACCGTCATATCCGATCCGTACACTTTAAAACCGTTATCGAGAAGATATCCATTTCCGCCAAGGCAGTCATTATGAAAATGCGTATTTATCGCTATCAGGTTTATGTCGCCATGATTAATCCTCAACCATTTAACCAGCGCTTCAGTCCCGCTGTTTTCATAGGGAGTATCCACAAGAATAAAATTGTTACCTATTGCTTTTACAAGGAGAGAATTCCCCCCAAAAGGAAATTTATGAACTACTCTGAAAACATCTGTTTCAACCTTTACAACATTAAGATCAATGCTGACTTCAATAACATCATTATTTTGGTTTTGAGGATAAGCTTTATTACTAAATAAAATAATGCAAGAAATTATTACTAAAACTGTGCAGATAGTCCTCTTCATCATTCTGATAGATATCCTATTCAATAATAATAATATACATGTTATGATTTCAGTAATAGACTGCCAATATTTCCAGGGATTAATCGCATTTCTTAATTTATAGTATATAATATTTATCTTGTAGTCAACTAAATTATATGTGATTTTGCTGGCCTTGATTATATTTCCCCAATAAATGGGATAAACAATAAATACAATATTCTTCAACTGGCAGGAGAAGAAATGTATGTTTCCCAGTGAACAAGCCTCACATATTCAATTCTTACTTTCAGGGAGAAGTGACTTGAATAATTCGGAGCGTTCCTTTTTAGAAAAACTCAATGCCCATTTCCATGCTGATTCATAATCATATATCCCCTTTCTTTTATTCTCAACGGCGACATTCTTATCAGCAAATTCCTTTCCATACAGTGCAGACCATATGTCATACAGAATCAAAAACAGAGCCCTGTGCTCATCAATCTCTTCAGTTCTTTTTGTTCCATAAATCAACCTGTGTCCCAATTCATGAATAAGCGTTCCGATCTTTACATATTCCGGATAACTTGCCCTCATCTTCATTGGTCTTGTTAAATCACCGGAATAACTTGGCCCCTCGTAAACAACTACTTTAAGGGTGTCATCTTCATCGAATTCAAGACCGGAAATATCCTCCATTACCTCGACAATCTTAGCTCCTTCCTTCAACCACAGTTTATCATATTTCCCGGCGGCTTCATTAAATTTCCCGGCTTCCGGAATAAAATCCAGGTAGAAACTCTGCGATCGTACAGGTAGAACCGCTATAATTAATAAGAGAAATACCTGTACTGCTAAATAGAAAAGTGAAAATAATCTCATGATATACCTTTCATAAACCTGTTTATACTGCGACTGTCGATTCTAATAAAAAGTTTTGAAATTGTTGCCAAAATACAGCCGCCGAATTACTCTATATTCCCGGCTTCACTATATTTTACTAATTTAATCCTTTAATTTTTTTCATTTTTTATATAATTTATTTATTCCTCATAATGTCACTACCAATCAGGAGTCCTATATGTTTTCATTTGAAACTATTACGATCAGAATTCTATTTGTTCTATCGGTTATTACATTAACCATCAATACTTCCATTGCACAGGTGGAAATGGAGAAAATTCTACGGCCATTCCAGTGGCGGAGTATCGGGCCTGCAGTTATGGCAGGCAGAGTCTCCGATGTCGAGGCCGTGAACAACGATTACAAGACCGTTATTGTTGGATCAGCATCCGGGGGAGTGTTCAAATCGACCAATGCCGGAACTACATGGGAGCAGATCTTCGCTAATTACGGAAGCGGTTCGATCGGCGATGTAGCTATATTCCAGGGCGATCCCGACCTGATCTGGGTGGGTACGGGAGAAGCGAACAACAGGAACAGCTCCGGTTGGGGAGACGGCATCTACAGATCGACTGACGGAGGAAAGACTTTCCGGAATATGGGACTTGAAGACACTCACCAGATCGCACGTGTTATCACTCATCCCAGTGACAGAAATATTGTGTATGTTGCTGCGATTGGACACCTCTGGGGATATTCCGGAGATCGTGGTATATACAAGACCACTGACTGTGGAGAGACATGGGAGAATCTCACAAATGGTATTCCGGAAGATGGTAAAACCGGATGCACAGACCTCGTTATTGATCCGAACGATCCGGATGTGCTTTATGCGGCGATGTATGAAAGGGTAAGAAAGGCCTGGACATTCCAGAGCGGAGGCCCGAACGGAGGGATCTTCAAGACGACAGATGGCGGGAGGACATGGAAAAAGCTTACAAACGGGCTGCCCGATGGAGATATCGGCAGGACCGGGCTCGCAATTTACAAAAAGAATCCAAATATAGTCATGGCAAACATCGAAGTCGACGAGAACCTGCCCGAAGATATGAGTATTCCCGGACCCGGAGTATACCGCTCCGAGGACGGCGGAGAGACATGGAAATATCTCCACAGGCATTCGAGCCGCCCTTTCTATTTCGGCCAGATACGAATAAATCCCTGCGATGATAACCTTGTGTATCTTCTTTACAGGTCGTTCGAAATATCTACCGACGGAGGGAAAACCTTCAAACAAGGAAGATGGTCGGTTTATGGCGATCCTCACGCAATGTGGATCGATCCGAATGAGGGAGAGATCATGTATTTCGGCGATGACGGCGGAGCCCACCTGTCTCACGACGGCAGCAGGAGCTGGATCAAGTTCGACAATATGGCGATAGGGCAGTATTACGCAATCGGCGTCGATATGCGCGATCCTTACTGGGTATACGGCGGACTTCAGGACCAGAATGTATGGGCAATCCCCAGCAACAGCAGGGATGCATCAGGTATTATGAATGATCATGCTTTTAATGTCAGCGGCGGAGACGGATTTCATGTCCAGATCGATCCGATCGACTGGCGGACGGTTTATTCTGTGGCTCATACGGGATACGTCGGTAGGTCTAACGCAGAGACCAGAGAGAGAAAGTTCATTACTCCTACCCCAGAAACAATCGTCAATTTCAGCGACTATGCAGATCCCGGTTATGACGAGGATCCGATAAAATATACTATAAATCCCGGAGAAGAATGGCTCTGGAGAGATATGCCCAGCAGGAGTATTAATGGCAATATCCTTACTCCTCATTTCAGGTTCAACTGGAGCAGCCCCCTTGTGATGTCGCCGAATAATCCTTCGACAATATATTTCGGCTCGAATTACCTTTTCAAATCAGTCGACAAAGGCGAGACATGGAGGATCATAAGCCCAGACCTTACGACAAATGATCCTGAAAAAAGAAATCCGAATGGAGACGGTGGATTGACAGTTGATGTTACAGGCGCCGAGAATCACTGCACGATCATTACAATTTCGGAATCACATGTCGATCCACTGGTGATCTGGGTGGGAACCGACGATGGAAATGTTCAGATAACCAAGAACGGCGGCACAACATGGGAAAATGTCCGCTACAATATCCCCGGTATACCAGAGACAATCTGGGTAAGCCGGGTAGAAGCCTCCCATTTCGATAAAGGTACAGCATACGTTACTTTTGACGGACACAGGGATGACGATTTTAAACCTTATATATATAAGACTACCGATTTCGGTAGTACATGGACAGACCTTTCTGCAACTATTCCCGACGGAAACAGCCTGTATGTAGTGAAGGAAGATTATATAAATCCTGACCTGCTTTTCACCGGAAGCGAGTTTGCCTGTTTCGTTACGATAGACGGCGGGAGAACATGGCAGCCTTTTATGAATAATATGCCGACCGTTGCATTCCATGATCTTGTGATCCATCACCGGGATGCAGACCTTGTTGCAGGCACCCACGGAAGAAGCGCATGGATTATCGACGATATCACACCTCTGCAGCAGCTGACGAATGAGGTATTGGAATCTGACATTCACCTTTTCGAAAACCGGACAGCAACCAGATGGCTTAACATCAGCCGCGGTGGCCACCGCGGAGATTTTGTCTACAGGGCCCCCAATCCTGCTCGAGGAGCGTTTATTCATTTCTACATGAAGAACGATCCGCAGGGACAAG
>JANQEH010000149.1 GCA_028278455.1 bacterium | reverse complement strand
CTTGAAATATAATGGGACAGACTTTCCTGTCTGCAGCAGCAATGGGGAATCTGCTGATATGGTTTTTGTCAATGTAAATTGAATTGCAGTAATACTGAGCTAATGTATTGATTAAAATAACCCACCCTGTCATCCTGAACTTGCCTGTCCCGAATCTGCGGTGGTTACAGGATCTAATAAAAAAAACTGGATCCCCGCTTCCGCGAGGATGGCACAAAGGAATGTCCTCCTCAAACAAGACACTTCTGGCCATATTCCCTTTTTTCAAGTGCATCATCGGGCATCTCGCTCCATAACCTGCCTTCGAGTTCTCTTCCTGCTTTCTTCTTATTCACACCGCCCCACTGCTTGAAGAAGAAAGGCACACCTGCGTCATTGCATTGATCGCGAAGGCCTATAACCCATTCCTTCTCCATCGGCCTGCTTCCGGGGCCAGATTCACCGCCTACTATTACCCAGTCGATGCCGGTCAGTTCAAGACCAGGGATCTGGCCGAGCAGCGGCTCGAGGGAAAGGAATTTGACCTTAGCGCCGGTCTGTCTGAGATGGTCTATTCTATAAGTGTGCTCCTTATCCTCAACACTGACACCCATCCAGATATTAGGCTCCCAGTTCAGAATTTCGTTTATCTCTAGAAGTCTCTCCGATCGCTTGGTCAGCACCTGGAACCTGTGCTGAAATGCCTCCTTCATAGTTCTGAATACCACCCGGATGAACTCGGCAGGTACTTTTTCGTGGAACAGATCGCTCATGGAGTTTACGAAAACGGTATGCGGTTTTTTCCATTTCAGAGGCTGGTTAAGGACATGGTCATGCAGGGTGACCTCGAATCCGTTCCTGTAATTATTCTGCCCCATTGCCTTGAGGCGTTTCGCGAACCTCTCGGCATAGCAGTACTTGCACCCGGGGCTGATCTTTGTACACCCGGTAACCGGATTCCACGTGGACTCCGTCCACTCTATTTTGGAATGTAAAGTCAATAATTAGGATAAGCCACTTTTTTTTAATAAAGTACGGTAAAACTCAGATTCCCCACTACTTCCCGGTCTGAATTCCTCAATTGAAAACATTTTTTCATATTCAGGATTTTTCATATTTATTTTTTTAAATATACTTAAGAAATCATCAGTCGTTGGTATTTCACTTGGATTACATAAATAAAGATATGCTGGTCTTAAAAATCTCATTAATCCTTTAAAACCGTTCGTTTTATTTAACATCTTCCCCCTTCCTGTTGCATTCCATGATTTAGACCATCGTTCTTCAACTGCATCAAAATAATTCCATATTATATCTAATATATCTAAATCTCTTTCTTCAATGAACAAATTTCTAAATATTAATTTTTCCGAAGTATCTCTATCAACATATGATAATTTTTTCCCTCTTAAAAGTATATCTCGATCTTTCTCAGGCTCCTTGGAAATATAGCGTAGTAGTGATTGAACCATTGTTGCTTGAGTAATTGTTTCATTGAAATTACCATCAGTTGCAACACCAAGTCTTTTTATTCTTCTAAAAAAAGGACTATCATCATTTTTATTTAAAGCAACCGCAATATTATGACAGGTCTTTTGTGGACTTCTACCTCTAGCTAATTCATATAAATCATAGGCAAGACTTTTATTTACTTTTGTTTGAGCTAAATTAACTGTAGAGAAAATATAAGCATCATCTGCAATATCAATATCTATAAACAGACTTACATTCATCTCAAAATCTACACCTTCATTAATATTTTTTAAACCTTCTATTCGGTGTTGTCCATCCAAGACTTTCGCTATACTATTATAATCAATTGACTCTAGAATATCATCTTTGTAATCCTCGGAAATTTTTTCATATGGAAATAGGATTAATTCCGATTTCTTTGCGTCATATTGTGCACAATTTCCGGGAATAGATAATATTATTCCTGTTGGAAAACACGCATCTATTGTATTAACATATTCAGATAATTGTTTTACTCTGCTTTTACTTAACGGTCTTTGCACGCCTAAATATGAATCGTTCCCTTTTTCTTCATCAATTCGTCTTCTGTCAACGTATGTTATATCACAAAGATCTTTAGCTTTTATTTTTCCAATATAATACTCACCTATTGGCTGTTTTATTTTTATACAAGGAATTCTCAAGTCATCATTCTTCATTTGCCCCTCCTATGAGATTCTGCCTGACTGCTAAAATCTTCTTCTTCTTCCCTGATTGCACTTGATGGATCTGGTTGACGGTAATTTTTGTATACTAAAGTTATAAAAAGATAGACTAAACAAATAAACAAATAGACAAATGAAAAATCAGTAATTGAACTCTGATAAAATTGTATTCCTGCTCTTTTGAGTGTAAAAAATAATCCAGCAATACCCATTAATACAATAAATAGACCAGTTTGTAACTTTTTACTTGGATATTTTAATAATCCAGGCCTTTCATCTAAAATGATATAAAAAATTGGAGCTACAAGCGAAGTACAATATAGAAATAACTCACCATTCTTAATTAGATTTATAGAGTTATTTATAAAATCAAAGTTATCTGCTTCCCTTGTAAAAAACAATACAAATATAGCAATCAGTAAAGGTGAAAAGGACCATAGTACATTCCAACCAAATTCTTGAGAAGAGTTCATAAAGTCTTTTTTTTGGCAAAGGAATAATCCCCCAAAAACTGGGATTTTCGAACATCTTTTTTTAAAATTAATCAAACGCTTGTGTGTCATTTTGTGCTCCTAATAATCAATTCACTGCAATTTCTTCTATATTTTGATTCTGCTGCTATAATGCTTGACCTGTTTAGCTCTAATAAATCAAATTCATTTTTATATAGGTCTATTATCGAATTATGATACGCATTTGTGGCCAATATAGTTACCCCCCTATCCTTAGCATAAATCAAAGATTTGCATAACCTCTTTTGATCATCCCAACTAAATAATTTCTCATTATATTTAATAAAACTGTTATTATTGTGTTTGACAGTATAAGGCGGATCAATAAATAAAAAATCACCTTCAGTAGCATTATTAATTAATAACTCAAAATCACCTATAATAAATTCTATATTTCTCAATGTACTCGATAATTTTTCAAAATCATCGTTGTCGAATAACACCTTAACTTTTGATCCAATTGGCACATTAAAAGTCCCGTTTAAATTTACTCTATATAATCCGTTCCAACAAGTTCTGTTTAGATATATAAACTGTGCAGCCTTTGAGAAAAGATCTTCATATATCATTTTTCTGATTCTATAGTAATATTCTTCATTATGATTCTTGTGATGATTTCTAAGGTAAGTAAGTACTTTCTTCCAGTTTTCCTTTATTGCTTTATAGGTAAAAATCAATTCTTTGTTTGTATCAGATAATATCGCTTTATTTGGTTGAAGGTAGAAAAAGACTGATCCTCCTCCCAAAAAAGGTTCAATATATCTATTGAATTTGGTGGGAAATAAGTCTGGATAGCTATTTACTAACCATCTTTTTCCACCTGCCCATTTGAGGAACGGCGATATTTTATTATTATTGTTATTTTTCGATGACAAGTTTCTTACCTCAATAAAAGCCCCAATATGCTTTTATTAATTTATATATTTCAAAAGGCTAATTCCACTTATTTTTACATTATTTTATCTCCCCTCGCATACCCTTTTGATGACGTTGTAGTATATCTTCACGGCGGAGCGGATGCTGGATTCGCGGATGCGCTCGTTGTTGCCGTGGATCCTCCGGTATTCACTCATGGTAACCGGTCCCGGAAAAAATCCGTAACAGATCGCGCCTTTATCCCGGAAGAAACGTGAATCCGTCCCGTAGATTATCAGGTGGGGAAGCGTGACAGACTCCGGGAAAACCTCCTTTGTTTCCTTTTCGATCGCTTTGAACATATCAGTATCGAAAGGGGCTACTATCGCCTCCTTCGGTGCCTCGATATAACCGATCTGCACCCTGTCGTCATCGATCACCTTTTTCAGCTCTGCGATGAATTCCTCAGGATCGGTTTCCGGGAGCAGGCGGCAGTCAAGCACTGCATGGGATTCATCGGGGATAACATTCGATTTCGGCGGATCACCCACGTAACCCTGGATAACCGTCAGCGAGATCGTGTTCCTCTGAAGGGCGTTGTTATAGGGTGTTTCCGCAAGAGGCCCGAGCCTGTTTATCATCTCCCTGACCACTGGATTTATACTTATCGGTGTTTCGTAGTCAGCGATCTTACCCAGGGCCCTCGTCATTATGAAATTTGCGTTCTCCTTCGGGGGCATAGAGCCGTGACCTTCAGTTCCATAGGTGTCGAGCTTCAGCCAGCAAACCTTCTTCTCTGCCACACCGACTGAAAATATCAGCCTGTCGTCATTCGTGAAGAATCCCTGTGTGCCGAAACCACCCTCATCCAGGACGTATTCCGCATCGATCTCATCCCACTTGTTCTCGGCGATCCAGCCCGATCCAAGCTCGCCCGATGTCTCCTCGTCGCAGACTGCCAGGAAGAAAAGGTCCCTGTCGAGAGTTATTCTGTTCCTTTTAAGAAGGATCATCGACATCATCTGGACGATCCCGTAGTTTTTCATATCGAGTGTACCCCTGCCCCAGATATAACCGTCCCTGGTAACAGCTCCCATGGGATCGACATCCCAGCTTTTCATGTCAACCGGAACAACATCCATATGGTTGAGCATCATGACAGGCTTCTTTCTCCCGCTGCCTTTAAGATGGGCCAGCAGGTTTCCCTTTCCATTCTCCCTGTCTGTCCAGAACACCTCGTATGGGATACCTTCGCGATCAAAGATCTCCGAGTAGAATTCTATGGCCTGCGTTACATCCCCGGGAGGATTTATAGTATTAGTCCTTATATATTTTTTGAACAGATCCACAGTTTCGTCCTCGATCTTCTTCCATGCGGGATCCTGCGCCAGGACCGGAACCGCGACTATTATTGCTATCAGAAAAATGGATGTGATAATAGTTTCATTCATTGGTATCTCCGGATATTTTGTTTAGGATGGATATTGAAATATACCGACATATCGGGATGAAATCAATAAAATTCAGGTAAAAACAATTGACTTATTTTCTACGATTGTTTACTTTGGTCTAAAGGGAATACATCTAATATCAGATAAATTATGAGGGCAGTAAAATGAAAGGCGATCCAAAAGTACTAGCGGAACTGAGTAACAATCTTTCGGCGGAATTATCGGCAATCAACCAGTATTTTCTACATGCAGAGATGTGTGAAGACTGGGGTTATGACAAATTATCGAAATGGCTTAAAAAAGAATCGATCGATGAAATGAAACATGCCGAGGAGATAATCGAGAGGATCCTGTTCCTCGAGGGTATCCCCAATATGACCAAATACCAGAAGCTTACCATCGGTAAGACTGTAGAGGAAATGTTCAAAAATGATATCAAACTCGAAGAAGGCGCGATAAAGGATTACAACAAGTCTATCAAGATCGCCGCTGCTGCGGGAGACCACGGAACAGCCGAGCTCTTCAAGAAGATACTTAAAGACGAAGAAGGCCATTACGATTTTTATGCTGTGCAGCTCGAGCAGATAGAACAGATGGGACTGCAGAATTACCTTGCGCTGCAGACTGAAGAAGACTGATCAGACAATTATATTAATAATTTAA
Organism: bacterium; assembly: GCA_028278455.1. Lineage (GTDB taxonomy): Bacteria > SM23-31 > SM23-31 > SM23-31 > SM23-31 > JANQEH01. Next base: position 22,357 of record JANQEH010000149.1, on the reverse strand, counting down.
AAGGGCAGCTCAACCGGCTGTCCTTTTTTTTACCTGCTTTCCGAATTCCCAGGATCGTGATTGTTCTTCCAGCTATTGATAACATCCTCGAATTTCTCATCGATATGATTGATAAACCACTCGTCGATGATAGATCTTTTGAAACGCCATTCCTTGCCCAGCTTGGCGGCAGGGATCCTTTTCTCCTGTGCCCATGTATAGATCGTCTGGGGTTTGAGCTTCAGGTAAGCGGCAACCTCCTCAAGGGTCATAACGTCTGTCTTCAATTATCTACCCTCCCGTCTGATTATACCCGAGCGGTCGATTCGCAGAGTATCATTACTTGCTACACCTGCAGCACCGCGGTTGAATTCCTCCCTTTCCTCATCCTGGAAAAGCTGCCTGAAAGAATAGATCACAGCCGTATAAAAATTGCCGTCATACTGCCTGAACATCTTGTATGGCTCCCCCCTGTCTCCAAGGAAGGGCCTGAGATTCCACGCTAACTGCATACCCACGAAAGCAAGTATCACAACCCAGAACCGGAACACTACTACACCTGTCTGCGGATATATGTTCCTTGTTTCGCATGAATATTTCAGGGCATCGATCACTATTTTCATCCCGAACATTCCCGAGATCGCAAAGACCGTAATATGCAGAAGCTGAAGAAAGTAATAGTTACCTCCAGTGAGAAGGAAGAAAATAATTACAGGGATGAATGAGATCATTATGGCGGTAGTAAGCACAAAACCTGATAATATTATAGAGATCATCTGGTGCAGTCTGAGTTTCGAACCGAGTATGTACTGGATGATAAAAAATGCCGGGAAACATATCACCAGAACAAGCGAAAAAAGCAGAGACACTTTCAACCCGGCTGTGACCGCCTGCAGAAAACTGTGATAACTTCCCATGACAGCTCCATAGAAAAAAGAGCAGATACTCATGATCGCATAGGAGACCAGGATCTTTTTAACAGCTCCTTCTTCGGAAGTAATTCTCTTGAAGAAATCATCCTTATTCTGAAAATTGGGGAATAGATCGGCGATATTAAACCCTTTATTGCTCATGTTGACCTCGATGTTGTATTTTCAAAATAGTATGAAATATTTACTGTATTGTCAAGTATTTTATTGTTTATTACTGTTTTTTATTGTTTTTTATGAATCCCTGACTGTGAATAGTCCATTCGTTTAATAGAATTATAGTAGTGTTCGAAGGGGCGTTTCTTGAAATACCCGCAAATATATTAAGTGTTTATATTTTATCTGGCGGGATGATAATAGTCTGTTACATCCCCCTTTATCCCCCTTCGAAGGGGGAGTAGGAATTGGCACCTTCGAAGGGGGAGCAGGTATGGTTACCTTCAATGGTGAGTAGGTATGGTTACCTTCAAGGGTGAGTGTTGGTGATAGTCTCACCTCATGGGGGAATATTTGTGTTAACTCCACTTCATCCGGGGAATGCTTGTGTTAATCCACCTGATCTGCCCACGAAAAGTGGACAGTTTGAAATGTAGGTAAATCCTATTATGTTAATTTAGGAGGAATTACCATGGAGAGCAATTTAAAAAGGATCAGATCATAGAGAATTTATAAATGTCTTGTATAAATTTAAAACATTACCGGATTCCCCCTACGAAGGGGGAATAAAAGGGGGATGTAAACAACTCTCAAATTCTGATATTTAAATTAGTAATACTCTCAAAATGGAATTACATGAAGTTTAATCCCTTCCGCATGGGCAGAGCCTGTTGAATCCGAGAAGGTGAGAGACCCCTGCGAACGTTACTCCGTATGCTATATACTCTTTTCCGTACCTGTTAATATATCCGTATATTTCATCAAAAGTACCGTTGACAATCGTGGTGCCTGTCAATACCACAACATCTGATCTTCTGACCAGATCCTCCGTCATAGTTCTTCCATCGGAAACCTTCACACCAAACCTGATCTTTCCTATTTTTTCAGGATTCAGATCGTTTATCATGAAATTCTCGCTCCCGAAAGTCTCAGACAGCCTTTCCGCTATAGCAGGATTCAGGCCTATCAATCCTACTTTGATCTTTCCCCATTTTTTGTATATATGATCTGCTATCTCGACGGCGCATACTTCAGGATCGTCATCTTTACAGTGGATAGTCTTGTCGATAAGCTTAAGATGCTTCAAAGCCACATTCAGTGCGGCTATATAAACCGCTCGTTCCCTGCTGGTTTCTAGTGGAGAATCCAGGATCTCCTTGAGTTTGCCTGAGAATTCACCGGGAGAATCTGTAAATGAATGGGCTTTAGAATCGAGAAATTCCGCCTCAATTACGCGTTCCACTCCCTCGAGAATCGGGAAATCCCTTCTTCCCGGCTCGCCGATCGCTTCCTCCGGAGTCAGTGTTTTTATCAGAACTCTAATTTCAGTATCGAGCAGGCCGTTCTGTTCTGCTATTTCTGCGAATTGAGATCTTGATCTTTCAATTATCGCGTGTCTATCGGAATTTTCCATAACCATGATTACTTTAACCTTTATTCTCTGACAAACCGGAAAACACACTGGACGTCATTAATTTCAAAATCAATTTTCCACCCGGCTTTTTCTGCCCGGTCTTTCCAGATGGTTTGGTAGATCTCCAGGTATTCTTCATAATTGATCTGATGCCTTAGATGCGCTGATACCTTATATAATGTCAGATATACAGATTTTTCTCTGACAACAGCTTCATTGTCCGTCAACTTTTCAAGCGTTATGTCATTCCCCCTGAGGTTTTCCTGGTGCCAGCACATATACAGGATGAAGGCTTTATGCGGTGGTACAAGCGGCACCCATGTTTTTGCAGCCAGTAGGAAACCATATCCGTCTTTAAGCAGGTTCAATGCATACTCCCTGCCATTGTTCTGTTTATGACTGTTATATAAATAAACCTCTCTGGACCATCTTGTTTCCTCACGCATAGACTGTTTCTGATTTTCGGAAATGTCCGGAAATTTTTCAACAGGAAACTCGTTTACTCTATCAAGCCTTATAGTAATTGTCTCCAGGTGATGAAAATACCATTTTTCTTTCTCCCGGACGAAAGAGAAATTATACGTTACTCCCTGTGCTTCAAATGTAAGGGGAACAAGAAAATGGATCTTTTTTTCGATGATATGGTATTCAGGTTCAATCTCCATTTCCACCCAGTCGACATTACTGCGAATCCCGTCAAGAAATCCAAGCAGAGTTTCACTATTTAATCCCTGGTAAGGTTTTATATCATCAACTGTAATCTCTCCATTTTTTAGTCTTTTTGTAAAATCTTCCCAGATATTCACTTCATCCTGGCAAATAAGCAAACCGGGAAAAAGAAAGATGAAGAGCAGAGTTAAGACTGTAGATATTATCATGAAGCCACTCCTGAATTGTAGAAACGGGGTAATTACTAGAAGCAGATGCTGCTATTTTTTCCGGCGTACTCCAGTTATCGCTGCAGTCCCATATTCCATTGAAAGTTCACCTGATAACTCATCTTCATCAACTTTGGCAGTATAATCGATCAGCATTGCTTGAGATCCCATCCGGACGTTCACGGAAAAAATCAGCTCATTATTTTCGTAGGTCAGGTCTTCCATGGGGATCTGGTCCCCGGATGAGCCGATGTAACTGCCTATCAGCGAATCACCTTCCATCTTGAATTCAAATACGAAAGTGTATGACGCGCCGTCAGTCTCAACATCCCAGGTCCCCAGCACTGCCTCATATTTTTCGGATTGTGCCATTGCTAAACACGGAATCGACACAGCCAGAAAGAGGATAAATGCTAATCCTTTCAGTGTTTTATATTTTGTTTTCATGGTATATCCTTAATTGTTAATTCATTTTCTCAAGTTTTATGTAATTGACACATGATGTATAACCAGCATAGGTGCTGAGATTTCTCGATCTGCCCTATGTTATCGGGGACTTCGCTCGAAATGACATATATTTATTCTGTGCCGATCTCAACTATCGGAGCTCCTGCATCCACGAGATCCCCTTCGGAGAAACTGATCTTTTCGACTTTCCCATCTACCGGCGAGCGGAGCATATTCTCCATTTTCATCGCTTCCACAATTACCAGTGTATCGTTCTCCTTAATTTCATCACCTTCTGAGCAGTTGATCTTGATAATAGTTCCCGGCATAGGAGATGATACAAAATCTCCTCCGGCCGATCCGGGCAAACCGCCTGAAAGATCAGCACCCGCTGCATGTTTTTTAAGCATATACTGCCTGCCGTTAATAAAGACAAAATAGTCGTCTTTTTCAGCCGCGGAGTATGCCTTGATCCTCTCACCGTTCAGAGTCATAAGGATCTCATTCTCGTCCTGAGAATGTATCGATATCTCTGATTCTGAATCATTGATCAAGATATTCCTGCCAGTATCATTTCTATCTTCAAAATCCACATTGAAAACTTTGTCCCTGAAAGAAAATACATCTTCCACGTCAACTCCTTATCGCTTGATTGAACTTCCTATCTCCCATTTACCTATATCGAGCCAGATATTCCGCTGTCCCCGGTGATCATTCACAACTGCCGATGGTTTTGATCCCGGTTCGTGAATTGCTGCTGCCGCAACAGCTTTTTCGGCATCCGCTATATTGTCTTTCCACTTATCAAAATATTCCTTCTGATCCTCGAGGAAATCCGTCGACAGCTTTCCTTTGAGAAAATCGGGATTGTCTATTATGGCAAGAAGAAAACTTCCTGTAGAGTTTACACCAAGTATCGGATAATTATTCAGCGCCTGTTTCATCCGCGCAGCCGCAGAATTCCTGTCCCTGGCCCAAACGATCAATTTCGACAGGATCGGATCATAGAAAACCGGCACAGTACATCCGGAGTATATTCCTGAATCAACCCTGATACCCGGTCCTTTAGGTTCCTTAGTAAACAAAATCTTTCCGCTTGAAGGCAGGTAATTATTCTCCGGATCTTCGGCATATAATCTTACTTCGATCGAATGCCCGGTTTGTGGAACATCTTTCTGTTTGATTTTAAGTTTCCCACCGGCTGCTATTTTTATCTGCTCATGGACAAGATCTATTCCGGTGGTCATTTCCGTAACCGGGTGCTCGACCTGTAAACGCGCATTGACTTCGAGAAAATAGTATTTTCCGTCTGAATCAAGGAGGAACTCCACTGTACCTGCGTTATAATAATCCGCGGACTTTGCAACATTAATTGCAGTCTCTCCCATTTTTTTCCGTAATTCTTTTGAAACAGCCGGACTTGGAGTCTCCTCCAGGATTTTCTGGTGCCGGCGCTGGATCGAGCATTCCCGCTCATTTAGGTGAATGATATTCCCGTGTTTGTCACCAAGTATCTGGAATTCGATATGTCTCGGTTTTACAAGCAGTTTCTCAACATAAACGGTCTCATCCCCGAATGCCGACTTCGCTTCACGTGCTGCGCCCTCAACAGCCTCAGCAAGATCCTTCGGATCGTGCACAGCCCGCATCCCCTTGCCTCCGCCTCCTGCCGCTGCCTTGACAAGGACAGGAAATCCTATTTTGCCTGCCTTTTCAGCTATCTTCTTCACAGGCATATTGTCAATTGTAAACCCCGGCGTTACTGGAACACCTGCTTTGATCATTACAGCCCGGGATTCAAGCTTATTCCCGAGAAGTTTCATCGATTTCCATCCGGGACCGATAAATACGATACCTTCTTCTTTGCATCTTTTTGCAAAAACATGATTCTCCGATAGGAATCCGTACCCGGGATGAACTGCCTCAGCGCCGGTTTCCCTGACGGCATCGATCATCCTATCGATATTGAGGTAACTTTCCGATGCTTGTGGAGGGCCAATACGTACAGCTTCATCCGCCTTCTTCACATGCAGCGCTTTTTCATCCGCTTCGGAAAAAACGGCTACGGTCTTTATACCGAGTTCTTCACAGGCTGCCATGATTCTTACAGCAATCTCTCCGCGGTTTGCGATCAGTATCTTATTGAACGTTTTCATAGAAATCCAGTTTGTTTTATCATTTGTATATCGGGTACACTCACAAATCCTACCTTGTATGGGACAGGCAAGTATGTGTGTACCATGATTGATGCATAACCTGCTCTAGTCACCCCCAAACAAGTTCGAGGGTATCACATCAGCAATATTGTATGAATCGAATAAATTACTGTATTGCCGTAAACAAAAGTACGTCGTTCCCGCACAGGCGGGAATCCAGCGTCTTTATTCCACTTAAAAAAATCTAATTAATAGAAGACACACAAATAAATCGTTTATTCCTGTTTTTTTCATCTAAAGATGCAATCTATTATCTTTCTATTTTCTTCCTTAACAATATTATGCTAAAACTGTTTATCCGATGCCGTTTCTCTTTTTACATTGTCTATCACTTTACACAGGTAATGATATAGTGATGAACTCTGGCCGAAACCCATTATCAGTTCATCTACGAGTCCCCCGCTAAAAAGGTTTTCCATTTTCTTTCCCTCACAGGTAAGATAAAAGGACTTCTTCCTGTACCAATCCCTTATTTCTTCCGGTATATCCTCTCCCTTGATCTTCTTATAGTCTTCACCCTTCATCTCGAAAGCACCATTCTTCATAAAGGATATTGCATCTTTAAACTCATCCGGATCTTCATCGATCATTTCGCGAAATTTCGCCATCGTAGCGGGAGCTGCGCAGTAGAAACCCATACCGTACCGGTACCAGTCGGGAAATATTTCAAAATAATACCCGGGCCTGTCATGCCAGTTCTTTGACCGGATCTTGAACGTGATCCACATATTGTTCCTGTAGGGGCTTTTATCCTTCGAAAAACGGGTATCACGGTAAATTCTCGAGATGGTCTTATTTACAGCTGGTGATATCTCGAACCGGGGATCTATAGTCAGCATGAAGTCTCCCAGTTCTTCGACAAGGGCCCGCATCGGAATCAGTACATGGTCTTCATATCTGCGGCGGTTGGCATCGAACCATTTTCTGCTGTTATTCTCTCCGAGTTCCTTCAGAAAACCGAAAGTCTCTTTCGAAAATCCGGTGAAATTCCCGTCTTTTATTTGATCAGATTTAATCATTTAAATTACTTTCTTTTCTCAAAAAAGGCAGCGAAGCCTTTCTTTCCTTCCTCGCTCATGCGCATTTCGGCTATTACTTTAGCGTGGTAGTGCCTTTCTTCTTCCTCAACCGGATCAGCATGATGGATCAGTTCCTTGCACATCCTCAGTGTCTCCGGTCCCGCGATCATGAATTTATCAATGAATCTTCGGACCGCATTATCAAGTTCATCCGGAACTACCACCTCGTTTACCAGTCCGATTTCACATGCGGTTTCAGCGTTAAATATTTCACCGGTCAGGAAGTAGTTCCTCGCATTTCCTTTTCCGATCTTCCTGACAAGGAACGGTGATATACAGGCAGGGAAGAGGCCGTACTTAGTGTTACTGAGCATGAATTTCGCCCGCTCAGCGGCAACGGCTATATCGCAGCAGGATATCAGTCCGGCGCCTCCGCCCATAGCCCCGCCGTTCACTTTAGCGATCACCGGTTTCGGGCAGATATCGACAGTATACATCATATCGAATATCTTCAATGCATCTTTTATATTCTCATCATATGTATAATCCTGCATCTTCTGCATCCAGACAATATCAGCCCCGGCGCAGAAGGACTTTCCCTCACCCGTAAGAACGATCACTCTGACTGTTTCATCACCGGAGAGATATTTAAACGCCTCGATCATCTCGAGAATCATCACTTCATTGAATGCATTATGGACTTCCGGGCGGATTATGGTGACAGTTGCTACCGAGTCTGTTTTGTCTATCTTTATAGTTTTATATGCTTTTTCGCTCATCATTCTAGTTCAGTTTCAGATCCTGAAACCACCGCAGACGCAGGACAGGCAAGTTCAGGATGACAAGGTTGTTTTACATTGAAAAAACTCAAGTTACTGTATATAAATATAACCGCTAAATCACATTCTGAAAACACCGAATTTATGGTCTTCTATCGGGTTGTTCAGGGATGCCGATATACCCATCGCCAGTACATTTCTCGTATCGACCGGATCGATGATACCATCATCCCACAACCTCGCCGATGCATAATAGGCGCTGCCTTCTTCTTCGTACTTATCAAGGATCGGCTTTCTGATTTTCTCAATTTCTTTTTTACTGAGTTTTTTGCCGTCCTCTTTAAGCTGCTCGACCTTAACCTGTGTCAGTACATCCGCTGCCTGCTCACCTCCCATTACGGATATCTTGGATGTCGGCCACATCCACATCTGTCTCGGGAAATAACCTCTACCGCACATTGCATAGTTACCGGCGCCGTGAGATCCACCGATTATCACAGTGAACTTTGGCACCTGGGCAGTGGCTACAGCGTGCACCATTTTTGCACCGTCACTTGCGATCCCGCCGTGCTCATACTGTTTGCCGACAATAAAACCTGTAATGTTCTGGAGGAAAACAATCGGGATCTTTCTAACTGCGCAAAGTGAAACGAAGTGAGCTGCCTTTTTGGAGCTTTCTGAGAAAATAACACCATTATTCGCGACAATCCCGACAGGATATCCCATTATCCGCGCGAATCCGGTGATAATAGTCGTTCCGTAGTTTTGTTTGAACTCATGGAATTTGCTGCCGTCTACCATACGGGCTATGATCTCTTTCATATCAAACGGTTTCTTGAGATCACCGGGCACTATCCCGTAAATCTCACCAGGATCGTAGAACGGTTCCTCCGGGGGAGCAACATCCAGCTCGAATTTCGCCGGAGTATTCAGGTTTTCAAGAATATTCCGTGTAAGTTCGATACCGTGTTTCTCGTTCAATGCGTAATGGTCACTCACTCCCGATATCCTGGTGTGAACATCAGCACCGCCGAGTTCCTCAGGAGTAACATCAACACCTGTCGCAGCCTTGACAAGCGGCGGGCCTCCAATAAAAATAGTACCGTGTCCTTTTACGATAACGGTCTCGTCACTCATTGCAGGGACATAAGCTCCTCCAGCAGTACAAGAGCCAAGGACTATTGATATCTGGGGAATCCCTTCTGCGGAAAGTACCGCCTGGTTATAGAATATTCTGCCGAAATGCTCTTTATCTGCAAATGTTCCATCCTGAAGAGGCAGAAATATACCGCCGGAATCGACAAGATAAACACATGGGAGTTTGTTCTGAAGTGCAATTTCCTGCGCTCTGCAGTGCTTCTTGACTGTCATAGGGAAATATGTTCCGCCTTTTACGGTCGCATCATTGGCAACTACAAGGACTTCTTTACCATGCACTATCCCAATACCCGTTACAACCCCGGCACATGGAGCGGCATTATCATAAAGGCCGTAACCTGCGAATGTCGAGAACTCGAGAAACGGTGTATTCCTGTCAAACAGGAGCTCGAGCCTTTCTCTCACAAGATATTTATCTCTTGCCTTGTGCCGTTTTCTGGCATACTCTGAACCACCGAGTTTAACCTTATCCAGTCTTTCCCGGAATTCTCCGAGCTTTGAAAGATAATATTCCCTGTTATCTTTGAATTCAGGTGATCTTGGATTGATCTTGGATTCTATTCTGTACACTTATATTCATCCTCTGCTTTTTTAATTAGAGAAAAATCAGGTCTTATAGATGTCTGAATTTATTCTGCACCGGATAGTGCATTCTAATAAAATCAAGTGATTTGGATAATTGAATTATAATAATTATAATAAAAACATGCAAAACAAACTTGCTAAAAGAAATATTTTTGTTATTTTATATCTGAATTAAAATACTTTGTTTATTCCGACAGCACAAAAAGGATTTGCATTTGAAGCTCATTCTTTTTAAATTTGATTTCCCATCCGTAAATAATAAGGCCGTTAAATTGTATCCTTCATGATGATCCGGAGAAGGTCTTACCAAAATAAATTCTAATCTCATAGGCGTGAGGAGATTCATGGTATCTGAAAATCAAGTACCAAATCAGGAAAAACCGAAAGCACCCAATGATAATCAGGATATCCTTTTTATAGGACTGGATCTTGGAACCTCCCAGAGTGCAATTGCCACAAGCACAGGAATCCAGATCAATACTGCCAGTGTCGTGGGATGGCCGAAAGACCTGATCTCATATAAACTGCATCAGAAATCTGTGCTCTTCGGTGACGAATGTCTCAGGAACAGAATGTCTCTTGACCTGTATTACCCTCTCGAAAAAGGTGTTATTACCACTTCGCACAAGGGTAAGAAAGGTGAGGATGAAGACCGAAAGACCGAAGCCCCTATCGAATTTATCAAGCATATGATATCTCTTGCGAATGCGAAAAGCAATCAGAAAGTCTATCTTGTTGTCGGTGTCCCATCTGAGGCATCGGTAAACGATAAACAGGCAATTATAAATGCTGCCGAAAGCCTTGTCGATTCAGTCCTGGTTGTATCCCAGCCGTTCCTCGTGGCTTACGGGCTTGGGATGTACGGTTTTTCACTCATAGTAGATATTGGAGCCGGTACTACAGACATCTGCAGGATGCACGGCACGATACCGGGCGAAAACGACCAGAGAACAATTTTCAAAGCAGGAAACTACATCGATGATATGCTGTTCGATCTTCTAAACGCAAAACACCCGAATGCACAGCTGACAAAGCTGATGGCACAGAAATATAAAGAAAAATATGCATTCGTCGGTGAGGTTAATGAACAGATATCTGTTGAGATAATGATCGACGGAAAACAGAGCAGGTTTGACATAGCTAAAGAGCTTAAGGAATCCTGTGAAGGTATCCTACCCGATATACATACAACAGTAAGAAGACTTATTACAAGTTTCGATCCGGAATTCCAGTATGACCTGATGAATAACATTCTTATCGCAGGATGCGGCAGTCTTATCAAAGGATTGCCTCAGGCATTAGAAACCGGGCTTTCCGATCTTGGCAAAGTCAATGTTAAGATCGTCAATGACCCGATATTTGCCGGAGCTCTCGGAGCCCTGAAGCTCGGACAGGATATGCCTTTGTCAGAATGGCAGCAGCTCTAATAGATTTTATATTAAAAAAAAGCCGGATAAATAATATTATCCGGCTTTTTTTATGCATAATTTCGGTCTATTGCTCTTTAGCTTTGTTAAGAAACGGTTCAAGGATTTCGATGGGGATGGGGAAAACCGTGGTTGAGTTATTTTCTACTGCTATTTCGCTAAGGGTTTGCAGATACCTCAACTGAAGAGCGACCGGGTGCTTCTGGATAACCTGCGCCGCTTCCGATAACCTCGCCGATGCCTGAAATTCACCTTCTGCAGCGATCACTTTGGCGCGTCTTTCTCTTTCGGCTTCAGCCTGTTTTGCCATGGCTCTCTGCATGTTCTCCGGGAGATCTATATGCTTTACTTCTACCATAGATACCTTGATCCCCCATGGATCTGTATGGTTATCAATTATTTGCTGCAGCCTTTGGTTTATGGACTCCCTGCTGGTCAAAAGATCGTCGAGCTCCACTTCACCGATCACACTTCTTAAAGTTGTTTGAGAAAGCTGTGAAGTAGCGAACATGAAATTTTCAACCTGGACTATTGCCTTGTCCGCGTCTATTACACGGAAATATATTACAGCATTTACTTTAACCGACACATTGTCTTTTGTTATTATATCCTGCGGGGGGACATCCATCACGATAGTCCTGAGGCTTACTTTTTCCATGCGATCGATCAGGGGTATCAGAATTATTAGACCCGGTCCTTTTGTATCTATCAGCCTTCCCAGACGGAAAATAACACCGCGCTCATATTCGCGGAGGACCTTGATCATGCTTGCGAGCAAGAATAACAATACTAATATGCCTACACCAATTCCGGGATTGAATGGTACCATATTTTCTCCCTTTTTATATTTGTTTTTATATTTTCTTTACAAGTACTTCAAGCTCATTAACAGTGACAACCTCTATTTTGTCTCCTTTCTTCACTTCTTCACTACTTGTAGCTTTCCACAATTCACCGTGGATCAGAACCTGCCCCTCAGGCTCGAGATCGGTCTGGGCTATACCCTTTTCGCCTACCAGGCCTTCCTTCCCTGTTGTCGGTTTTTTCTTTTGAGCCCTTATTGCCAGCCCGATGGCGACAAGGAAGAATAACGTTGTTATTACTACTGTAGGTATTATCACGCTCAGTGATACCCTGAGGAATGGGTAAGGAGAATCGAAAAGCATTAAAGAACCTATTGTCATAGATATAATACCCCCTATGGAAAGCAAACCGTAACTCACGATTTTGATTTCCATAATTAATAGAATAACAGCAAGGATAATAAGCAGCAGCCCGGCGTAATTCACCGGAAGAGCCTGCATGGCATAGAACGCGAGGATCAGGCTGATCCCGCCTATAACTCCCGGGAATATCGCTCCCGGATTATACAGTTCAAGCATAATTCCCGACATCCCGACAAGCATCAGAATATATGCAATATTCGGATCCACAATTATCCCGAGGATCTTCATTCTGAGGCTCAGCTCGATCTTTTCCACCTTTACATTTTGTGTATTAAAAGTCTTTTTACCGCTGTTCACTTCGATCTCTTTCCCGTCTATCATCTCCAGCAGTTCATCGAGATCACCGGCAATAAGATCAATTACATTCAGTTCGAGAGCTTCTTCTGAAGTTACGGAGACGCTGTTGCGGACGGCATCTTCAGCCCATACTTCGTTCCTGCCCCTTTTCTGTGCAAGGGATCGTATCCATGCAGCCGCATCATTAGTGATTTTCTCTTCCATCACACTGGACGTGTCCATTCCTGCACCGCCAAGATTGACAGGGTGAGCAGCCCCGATATTCGTCCCGGGAGCCATAGCAGCTATATGTGCGGCGTAAGTTATAAAAACTCCTGCTGAACCGCTCTGAGCTCCTTCAGGAGCTACATACAAAACTACCGGAACCTCTGATCCGAGGATATCTCTGTTGATCTGCCTCGTCGAGGTCATCAAACCTCCGGGCGTATCGAGCTGAATTACAAGGCATTCAGCGTCGTCATCTTCTGCCGCTCTAATGGCTTTATTAATGAATTCTGCGCTCACGGGTGTGATCGCGCTCTGGACTGTTATCAGTTTGACGGTCCTTCCCTGCGCATACAACGATACATACCCCATTGCTGTCAGGATAACTGACAACAGGAAAATTGCAAAAAGTGTTTTGCCTGACTTTATATTCCGTACCACCTGTGTCCTTTATTAGATCAGAAATTTTTTGCCTGTTCTCTTAAGATACAGTGCCCTGTATGCCTCGATCTGCTGATTGTATGCCTGGTTCTCTTCCTTATGCTTATACCTGTCACCTTCCAGAATGCCTTCCGGGCCGTCTACAGATCTTATCCTCTTTGAAAGAAAAAGTATATGTTTGGAGATCATTTCAGATTTCGCGTTGCTGATCTTTACGGCTGCTCCGGTATATTTCAATGCTGTATCGAACTGGGCAACTGATTTCGCATTTACAAAATAACTGTGTTCAACAACTAACCAGATTCTCTCGTATTTTCCTTCTTTCAGCGCGGTTAGCAGGAGTATTTCTGCGACAGAAGGCTGGTCGGGGGGATCTTTTTCACAGGCACATTCCAACTGATTCAGGTGATCGGGGATGGAAAAATCCGGTTTTCTTATCGCGCGCATGCCATACTGTATCGAGAGATTAAGGTTTTTATTATGCAGCTGATTTGATATCTTGATAAAGAAATTCGCATCGAGCGAGGGAATTTTATCGATGGATTCCATAAATGATTCAAATTTTATAAACTGGTGAAATTTTGTCTGGATCCCTGGCAGATCAAGGATCTTCTGGAGGGTTTCGGGTTTAATTGATCCGAATAGTTCTGAAGAAAATTTTATATTGTTAAGAAACGCAATCGGATCCTTCATTGAGTCAAGCGCCATAGTGAGGTAACCGTCCACATCTTCAGGATCCAGTTCCACAGCGGCATTGATCAGCTTGAAGAGTGTCTCCGGATTTTCACCCTGATAAGGCAGCTTGTCCAGGAATTCATTCAGAAGATACGTCTTTTCATATGTGACGAATCTGTCAATGGCATATTCAACAATACCATGCATATCGGATTCGTTCTGTTTTTCGAAGAATTTCACCATAACATCAGGGATAAATTCTATCTTGCTTATAATAAGATCCGCAAGATATCTGAGTTTCTGAATATTCTGGGGAAATTTATTGCTTACAACCTTCCACTTATCGAAAAGTTTCTTGAAATGATCATCCGCTTTGTCAAACCTTCCCCTGGCGTGGTTGATATTGCTCAATAGTATATATACATCGTCTGCTTCACCGTTATAATACTCATTTTCAAGCAGGAACTGCTCCAGATCCTCCCTTTTGATCTCTTTGAACTGAAGCTGAGATTCAAGTTCTTTTACCTTTTTTTCAATTTCCCAGTTAAATAGACGCTTCTCTGCCATACTGTTTTCTTTGTTGAAATTTGATATTTTATGTGGAGTTTCAGAACCGTAAGATATTAATTAAGCAATATAAATGCAAGTGGAAAAAATCAGTTTAATCTCCCGGCAAAGACGATTTTAAATCCTTGATTTTCTTCAAATTATCTATGAATCCGGTATACGTTCCGAATTCGATCTGCTTAAAAGATATGTCACCCTCAGAAGTAGTGATCTTCATTGTAATATTATCCCGGCCGATCTCATATGACAATATCTTGTCCAGCTCCACATACCTGAACATATATCCTATGAATTTCTGACCGTAGAAAACCAGTCTGTTTTGAGTAATACCCGCCACACCTCTCCTGAAGAATATCATTCTGAACTTTTTATGATAAAATCTCACTACTATCGCATCGAACAGTTCTTCATCATTCCTGTTATCCAAATGCCCTTTCAGGAGTTTTATCAAGGTCTGGTATCGGTCCATTCAAGTCTCAACTGACCTGTATTATTATACGATTGGAGAATTCATCTCAATATAGCAATATTAATCGTTAATTCAACAGAAATATATGGGATGATTTTTGTGTTAATGTAAAAGATCCCCGCCTTATAGATACGAAAGGCGGAGACCTGATAGGGGAAATATATTGTTCCGGTTACCGTTTATTTATTGTGATTGAAGTGTTTCTTCCGGTTATCTCGATAGTGTCTTTCTTATCTCCGAATTCAGCGAAAATCTTCGTTGAATTCGATCTCCTATCATCTATATATACAGGAAAATCCGTTCTTATCTTCCCGAATGTTGTTGATGCATCAAGCACTGCAGATACATCCGCAGGAAGATCGATCCTGATAGTCGCAAAAGATGTCTCCAGGTCGATTTTTCTTTTCAGGGTAGCCGGTTTGGTCAATATCCTTCTTGCTGTTATATTGCCGTTCTGGTTTGATACAATAATGTCATTATTGGCATCATCAATCGTTACAGGTCCGAAAGAGTTCTCCACATCGATATTGCCTGTCACAGTTGTGATATTGATGGATGAATTCTGGTTATAAACGAAAAGATCACCCCTGATTGTTTCAGCGTTTACTCCGGCAAAACTCGAATTTATTATTGTCTTCCCTCCAATATCATTGACATCAACCCTGCCGTTCTTATTCCTGATGTCTGCTCCGCCGCCGATATCAGTACAATCAACGACACCGAACGAATTCTCGACAATAATATCACCGGTAATTTTTTCAGCCGTTACAGAGCTGTTCTTACCGATGATGTCCGCCCTTCCTTCAATTCCGTCAAGCTCAATTGAATCAAATGAGGTCTCAACCCGGACATCTCCTTTAATCTTAGACACTTCGATCCTGCCATTTCCATTTTTGATTGTAGTTTTTGCCCCTACGTCTGTGCATGTTACAGAACCGAATGAGTTCACTATATCGGTTTCTTTAACAACTTTTTCAACTGAGATACTGCCGTTTCCGCCATTCACCCTCACCCAGCCTTTAACATCATAAACGTCGATCGACTCGAACCTGGTACGGGCTTCAAGATTACCGGTAATTACCGAAACATCGATCGCGCCGTTGGAGTTAATGATCTCAGCATCTCCGTCAATATTTTCAGCGCGGATCTCACCGAACTTGTTATTCAGGTATGTTTCTCCTGTTAGATCTGATGCATAAAGGGATCCCATGCCTGTAGTAATATTGAAATCACCGGAAACTCCCCTGATATCAACATCTCCGAAATTATTGTTGATTTCAAGGTTCACGTCTTCAGGAATCTCGATCGTATAAAATATCGTCTTGTGAGTTATTCTTCGTCTTTCACTCCTGCTGAATTCTTCGTCTGGATAATATGCTTCTATTACAAGCCTGCTCGGTCTTGAACTTACCTTAAGGGTCATTACATCGAGATACTCCCTCGCCAGATCTTCATCCCGTGAGGCAACTCTCTCTTCTCCCTTTATTACAACTTTATCATTAGTACCTTTTATAACATCAATATATCCGAAACTGTGATCGATGTCTATAGTCATGCCCTTTTGGCCGTCAACTTCCATGTCAATCTTTTCTGAGATTTCGTTTCTCCTCAGCCTTGGATTCCTGCCCTGTTTTTGATACCGGTCTCTGTATTCATAGCCATAATCCGGCTTTTCAGGCATTTCGCTTATTGACGGTAATGCCGCAATAGACGCTATTTCTGCCATTTCACTCATTGGTGGAATAACAGGTAGAACCTCAATTGCGGAAAGTTCGGGTAATGATGTAAATGACGAAAGTTCTGCCATTGTATGCATGGCAGGCATCCCCGGTAATGAGGGAAGTTCGGGAGTATCCCACATATGCCTTCCGCCAGTGCATCCTGCAGCCGTTACAAGCAGAATTAAAATAAGCAGATATGCAGTTTTTTCTTTCATTTTATACCTCACGTAATTAACATTATCAGATCAATTTTGAAATAGCTTCAAGGGTTTCTACCTTATCCCTGTATGCAAGTATAAGGTATGTTCTCGCATTTACATTCAGTTCATTCTGCTCGATAGCCTCTTTACATTCAAGGATGAACACATCGAGTAATGCAAGTTTTTCTGTATAAAGCTGGTAAAGTGAATTTTCAACCAGTTCATCTTTTTTATTTTCGATAACTGCGGTGAATCTATCGATAGCTGCAATATAATCATTTTCCGCTTCTTCTATATTTTCCAGCGCGGCCTGAAGATCCTTATCCGATTCGGATATATCCGTGAATAACGAATGGTTCAGCCCTGCCAGAATAATGAAAATCACCGCAGCAGCAGCCGCGGCGAAATATCTTATTTTTTTCCAGTTTCTTTTCGGGTAAATGCTTTGAATATTCCCGTCTGTATCCTCCTGCCTGATAAAAGAATCATTCTCAAGTTCTTCGTTAATACTCTCCCATAATGAACCTGGCGCCTGATAAGAAGGATAATCCTTTAATTTGTCTTCAAGAAGTCCCTCTATCCTTATTTCCTCCCTGCATGAGCTGCACGATTTGAGATGTTTATCAAGCTCAGGAGTTAATCCTTTTTCATGAAATTTCTTCCAGAAGTCATTACATTTCATTTAATAGCTCCTTTTTATATGGAAGAAGGCTTTTTCTCAACATATTCTTAGCGTTAAAATACTGTGATTTAGATGTTCCTGTCGAGATCCCGAGAATATGGGATATCTCATCATGCTTAAATCCCTCTATAGCATGAAGAATAAATACTATTCTGCATCTTTCCGGCAGTTTCTGAATTTCATTTTCAATTATATTAAGATCATTTCCCGGGAGATATTCCTTAGACAGAATTGATGTTTTATCTCCCAACTCAAAAATATCATCTTCCTTATCAGTATATGACCGGGATTTCAGCCTGTCCATGCAGGTATTGACAGCTATCCTGTAAATCCAGGTATTCAATGATGATTCTCCCCTGAATCTTGTGATATTCCTGAAGATTTTCAGGAATATTTCCTGGGATGCGTCTTCTGCGTCCTGGAAATTCTTGAGAAACCTTACCGATGTGGAGTATATTCTATCCTTAAACATTTCGTACAGTTCCTTACAGGCTTTCTTTTCACCTATTTGCAACCTATGAATAAGATCGATTTTCATATTTTCAGAATCAGTCCCGGACAATTGAACCTCTTATTCGATTTCAAATTATTAGACGAAACATTTCAAAAAAAGGTTGGTTCAGCCTTTTTTATAATAATTCGGTATTTTAGATTTACCTGAATCAGGCTGAATCTAAGAAAAACTATATTAATATAATCAAATTATTTATATATTAGATATAATACAGAAAAAACCGGAGGATAATACATGGCTGATAAAACCGAAATTCTGGAAGCGCTGGAAGAGTCTGTCAGCGAGGCATTTGAGACTATGGCCTTTGCCGAGGTAATGGGCCAGGAAGAGATCACCGAGCTGCCGGATTGGATTACTGATTCTGTTTGGACAACAATGACCATCGAGGAGCCAATTAAGACTATATGTCATTTTGCGGTGAAGAAAGACCATGCGATGAGTATGGCAGAGCTTGTAGCGGAAACAGACGACGAGGATGAACTCAGCAAGCTGATGACCGATACAGTATCAGAATATATTAATACAATTGCGGGAAGACTCGGGACTAAGCTTCTGACAGAAGGTGAAAAGGTAAAAGTCGGACTGCCGGAGAAGATCGAAATAAATGAAGATTCGAAAACGGATGTTGCCGGTAAACTTGACCTTATTGTTTCCTTTAATGTTGAAGAGCAGGAAGTGATCTGCTGTCTGGAAAAGATAGGATAATAAATCCTTTAATTAACGATTTTCCTCGCAAAATTCGGTATCCCGAATTCCATGGGGTAAAGAAAGCTGAAATAACTTCCGTTAGAGAATGAAACGGTTGTAAACTTCTTTTCATCCATATTGAAAGCGAAATCTATCCGAATAATCCCTCTCGACATTTTGGGAATTCCGAGTCTGACACCCAATCCTGCGCTTGAATGCCATTTACCGTTGCTGAAACTCCCTTCTCCGTTCCAGACTTTCCCTGTATCGAAAAAAGCTGTCGCACCAAACCGCAGAAAAAATATCTTGAGATCCGAAAAAAACCTATCCTCAATATTTATCAGCAGGTTTCTGCTGCCGATAAATTCCAGCACAGAATAACCTCTCAACCCGGAATCCTCACCCAGGTACAGCTGGCTGTATGGCCTCGGGGATGTAATCCGGTTATACTCTATCTTCATCCCGATTGTATGGTGTTTGAATCTAGCCGTAAAGGCCGTGATTCTTCCATTAAAGACCTTGTGATAATCTCTCTCATTCTGCATTATCCTTTCATGAGAAACCTCGAAAAACATATTTTCAGAATGGGAGAGAGACTTTGAAAACAATCCCCTGAAAGTGAGGATATTCCTTCTATTACTGTTTTCTGCCGGATCCAAATCTATTCCCAGTCCAATATTGTATAGAAATCCGGAATGGATATCTTCCTCGATGTCAGAATAATCTATGAACATACCAGTATCAAGTTCACGCTTGATAGCACCGAAATTAACGATTAAAGAACGGGAATCCCAAATTTCTTTCTGCAATTCATTAAACGGATTTACCCAATACTCGTCCTTATAATTTATGTCGAAACCAAGCCTGTATCTTACATTGCTTCCAAAGTATTTCCCGAACCTGAACTTTAGAGCCTTAATATAGTTATCGATCTCAGTATAGTCACCCCTCGAATTATAATAATTTTGCTTCCCTCTGAGCTTAATAAAGTTTAATCCCATATCCCATTTCGTTTCTTTCGAATAATAATACTTGTTTAATCCTGCAGAATAAAGTTCAGCCGTATTATAATCAAGGTAATCAAGACTGCCAACAAATCTCGAACCGAATGTGCGGGGATTCTTGAACAATACTTTCGTATATTCCCTGTTATGCATATTCGATCTGTACAAGTTTAATGACAATCCCCTGCCAAAAAGGTTTTTATCCGCTATACCGAGGCTGTATCTATTCCTGTTTCCCTGCCTGCTGACGGAAAGACTGGACTCGATCGTCAGGTTGTCCTTTACTATAACGTCTATCCCTCCATCTTCTTTCTCACCCGCTTCCCTGATATCCACCCACTGAAAAATACCAAGTGCTCTCAGATTGTTCTCACTCTCGAGGATGCGCGATTTTGTTACGGTTGAATCTGTGATAAAAAGCAGCTCCCGCTTAATCAGACTCTCAGCTGTTTTAAAATTCAGAAAATTGACCAGTTTCGATATTCTGTATTTATAAAATGTCTCGGTAGAATCAAAGACATCGAGAACACGTACATCAAGGTCCTTCATCTTATAACCGGATTTTATACTGGATTTCGATCCATTCTGAAATGCTTGCGCTGAGGCGGAAATCATCAAAATCAAGAGTAATGGAATGATGAAGCGAGTAAAATTGTTTATGTAAATCTGTTTTAAAATGATCTTTGTTAATGATATATTATTGAAATTCATAGCGCATTAATATAATGATTACCTGTTTAAAGCCAAACAGAATTTTTTATAACAGATTTCCTATAAAAAAACACCGATATATTATTATATGTTTCATAGGCAAAAATATTCCATTTTTCAATTAAAAGCCGATTTCCCCATACCTGTAATACTCAATAACAGGCTCTTTCCCCTAAATTACGGGTTGAATAATTTCCGTGATTTATCATTAACTGATCTTCCAGGCAGATATTAAATAAGGCTTTTTGGCTTGCGATTAATCTGAATTTTCCGTAATTTATCTGGTTATTTAAATGTTGAAATTTCGAGGAAATACTATTGAAAGTAAAAGTTGATAAAACATCTGATACGACAATTGAGCTTCAGATAGAAACTCCTGAAGAAGACGTATTGAAAGCAATGGAAAAAGAGGCCGTTAATGTCAGAAAGAAAGTCTCACTTCCCGGTTTCAGAAAAGGTAAAGTTCCTATGCAGATGATAAGGTCGCAATATGCTGCTCAAATAGGTGCAACCGCTATAGAAAATGTAGTAAATGACAAGTATAAGGAAGCGATTGATAAAGAAGGACTTCATCCTATAACACCCGGTAACATTTCGGATATAGACTATGATCCGGGAAAACCCCTGAAGTTCAAAGCGGTTATTGAGATTGAACCGGAATTCGAATTGAGGGACTGCAAAGATATAAAAGTCGAGAAAACAGTTGTTAAAGCAACCGGGGAAATGGTTGAAGAATCCCTGAAGAAAGTCCAGTACAGGTTCGCTACTGTGCAGGCAAAGGAAGAACCGGCCGAGACGGGTGACCATATTATTATGGATATGCAGGAAGTCGATCCTGCTACCGGAGTTGAGATAATTGGAAAAAAATATCCCGAAACGAAGGTCATTCTCGGTGAGAATATGATTGGGAATGATATTGATGAACAAATTATCGGGATGAAAACCGGTGAGACCAAGCAGATCCAGCACAAGGTTCTTCCGCAGGTTATCGTCGATCCTAACCAGGAAAAAGGTGAAGGAAAGATCGAGCATTTCAAGGTAACCGTCAGCAAAATTGAATCGGTTACCCTTCCCGAAATCAATGATGATCTCGCAAAGGATATGAAATATGAAACTGTAGATGAAATGCGTGAAGGAATGGAAAAACAGATACAGGGTGAGCTTGATAACAGCTCAAGAAATCAATTTCTCAAACAATTGGAGGAAAAAATAGCAAATTACATCAATCCTCCAGTCCCTGATTCCATGTTGGAGAATTACCTTAATAAAATGGTGGAAAACTACCAGAAGTATTCAAAGACACCCGTAAATATCGAGCAGGTTAAAGAAACGGAAAAAGAGAGAGCAAGATTGAGACTTCAATGGCTGCTGATCAGGGAAAAACTCATAGAGCAGGAAAAGATCGAAGTTACAGACAAACAAATTGATGAATACATCAAAAAGTATGCTGAAGATCACAATCTTGAGTTCGAGCGTCTGAAAATCGAATACCGATCAGGCCAGAGAAAGGAAGAACTCCGGCAGAACCTGATCGATGAGAAAGTATATGAATATTACGAAAACCATGTAGACATAAAAACTATCACTCAATAAAAAAACACAAAGGAGTTGCCAATGCTTGTACCGATGGTAATCGAAAAAACAGGACGCGCAGAACGCGCTTATGATATATATTCAAGATTATTGAAAGAGAGGATTATTTTTATCGGCGAACCCATTGAAGACCATATGGCAAGCCTGATAATAGCACAGCTTATATTTCTCGAAGCTGAAGATCCGGAAAAAGATATTAACGTATACATTAATTCTCCGGGAGGTGTTGTTACATCCGGCATGGCAATATATGATACAATGAAATACATCAAACCCGATGTAGCAACTATATGTATGGGACAGGCAGCAAGCATGGCAGCTGTATTGCTCGCCGCAGGAGAAAAAGGTAAAAGGTCGGCTCTTCCCAACTCGCGTGTAA
>JANQEH010000148.1 GCA_028278455.1 bacterium | reverse complement strand
AATCAGTGAGCCAATCTATCGGCCTGTCGGGAAGATAGCGGAATGAGCGGCCTTCCGCTTTAATGAATGACTGGAAATGGGTATGCAGTTCAGGGTGTTCCACGAAACTCTTTCTTGCCCTGTTCAAAGCCGCCGATACACTCTTCCGGTCAGTTTCTGCATAATCATAGAGCTTCCGGGATCGCCCCTTGTTGTCTGTTACCGATGAAATATACTTGTCCAGGTATTCAATCTGCTCGAGCTGTTCCGCCCTTTCTTCAGGATTGGAAAAATTGTCTGCTTTTTTTTTCTCCTCCAGGCTATCCCTGAGATCCTTTATCTTGTTTAGAGGCAGTCGCTCTATAATATTTTCATATTGAATGTCTTCCTTCTGCCTCATGCTTTGATCACCCGGATCATGTTCTCCGGAAGATACACTCTCACCGGCGATCATCCGTTTCATATCCGATGAATGGATCCAGTTTCCCTGCTCCCTGATGAGATTTCTGATATACTCCAGACCGATAGAGTGCTTTATAGTATAGGACTTATCGCCATACCTGATCTCCCACCCCGGCCCGGACTTTCTAAATATGTTGTCGGCAGCCGCCTCATTTTCATCAGACATCAGTCTGTCTTTAGTCATGACCGATTTCTTGAAAACGTATTTTTCGTTGAATCTCTTTTCCAGGAGGATAAGGAAACCGGATAGATTGAGGAAGACCGCTATCTGGCCTGAGATTTCGATATCAAGCAATGCAAGAGTGCCTGTAACAGCAGCGCTGAGGCTCAACCAGATAAAGGGTGTTTTTGATCTGAATATCTCTATACTAAGGAATACTGCCGCAAGCAGCATCCAGATCCACCATGTGTTGACATCCATAGGGTATTCCTCAGCTGACCTGAAAAAAGGGCAAATACCGGATAAAAGCGGAGATAATTACTACAGATAATTTTTAATATGTTCCACCACTTTCTGAAGCGCTCTTGTGCGGTGGCTGATTTTGAATTTAACTTCTTTTCCAAGCTCACCGAATGATTTGTCGTACCCGTCCGGAATGAATAGCGGATCATATCCGAAACCGTAATCTCCGGTTGCCCTGTCCTGTATCATACCCTCAACAGTACCATCGAAAGTCAGCGTTTTGTCTTGCATTGCAAACGCCATAACACATCTGAACCTGCCGGTACGTTCTTCTTTCGGGATATTCCTGATTTGAGCCAGGAGTTTCCTGTTGTTTTCCACATCCGTGGCTTTTTCTCCTGCATATCGAGCAGAAAACACTCCCGGTTCTCCATTAAGGGCATCTACTTCAAGCCCTGAATCATCCGCCAATGTCATTAAACCGGTATTCCTGAATTGCGTTTCTGCCTTGAGTACTGCATTCTCCTCGAATGTTGTACCTGTTTCCTCAACGTCTTCTGCATTAGGCAGATCTGCTAGACATATCACTTCTTTAATATGCTTCTCGAGGAAAGGAATGATCTCTTTAACCTTCCCGCGGTTAAATGTCGCAACAAGTAGTTTATCAATCATTACTTATCTCTTGATTTATCGGTGATAGGGAGCGGCCTTTCAGCTAATTCCGGTCTGTCCAAACGGTCTACCAGCCCGACTATCGAACAATCAACCGGTGCAAAATCAGGGGGGATTGGAAAAACTGCTTCATTTGATGTAACATAGTAGACCAGATCTCCGGGCCCTGCTTCAACTGTATCACATCCGATAAGACGCCTGCCGAATTCCCTGCCGTCAGAGGTCAGAGGCTGGATTAAGAGCATCCGGAGGCCGGTAAGGTTTGGATCCTTCTGGGTAGCCCAGATATTTCCTATAACTCGTGCGAAATTCATTCTTTATCATGAATGTCGTACCTGTCGACTATTGCCATGACGACAGAATCAACAGGACGGTTGTGGGTCAGCTTTGTCTGGCGGGCGGAACTTCCCTTGGCTATGAGCACCTGCTCTCCATATCCCGCGCCGACGCTGTCTACTGCTACATCATAATCTCCTGTGAAATTCTCATCCTCGTCCAGGTAACCGATTATCAGGAATTTCATTCCTTCAAGACCGGGATCCTTTTTAGTCGCCCATACACTGCCTATAACTTTTCCAAGTATCATCCTTTTCCTCAAATAAGGTGAATATTACATCATCCCCATACTTGCCTTGAAGCTTTTCTTATCAAATGCGTGCCTCAGGGCCTCTTCTGCCTTGATTTTCCCGGAAGTAACGAGATTTTTCAGAGCCGAATCCATACTCTGCATCCCTTCTCCTGCTCCGGTCTGGATCATCGACGAGATCTGGAACGTCTTTCCTTCCCTGATCAGGTTTCTGATCGCCGGGGTTCCAATCATGATCTCCTGTGCGGCCACTCGGCCTTTTCCATCTTTAGTCGGCAGCAGCTTCTGGGCTATGACACCTTCGATCGATTCGGCAAACATGGCGCGGATCTGGTCCTGCTGCTCGGCCGGAAATACATCGATTACCCTGTCTACAGTTTTTGCCGCGCTGGAAGTATGAAGTGTCCCGAACATTAAATGGCCTGTTTCAGCAGCAGTAATCGCAAGTGCTATTGTCTCGAGATCTCTCATTTCACCAACGAGAATAATATCGGGATCTTCCCTCAGAGCGCTCTTCAATGCTTTTGCGAAAGATTGAGTATGCGGCCCCACTTCTCGCTGATTAACGAGACATTTCTGGCTCTTGTGCTGGAATTCAATCGGATCCTCGATAGTCAGAATATGGCCGCGAAGGCTCTTGTTGATATGATCGATCATAGCTGCGAGGGTTGTGGATTTCCCGCTGCCGGTCGGCCCGGTTACAAGCACCATACCCTTCTCTTTTTCTGCAAGATCAAGAAGAACGCGCGGAAGACCGAGTTCATCGGCTGTCAATATCTTTGTGGGGATCGTCCTGAAGACTGCGGCTTCGCCATGCTGGTTAAAAAATACATTAACCCTGAAACGGGCTATATTACCAAGCTGTCTTGAAAAGTCCAGTTCCTTGTCTGCTTCGAATCGCTTCTTTTGTTCATCATCCATTATGTCATAAATCAGATGATGAATATCCTCATTGGTAAGCATAGGGATATTTAGCCGGCGCATCTCACCGTGAACACGGATCATCGGAGGGGAGCCAGCGCTGATGTGAAGATCCGAACCACCTGCTTTTTTTGTGAACGATAGAAGCTGGGCTATGTCCATAGACAGATTATTGTGTTTGCTTTAATGAAGAATGACCACAATCAAAAAAAACGATAATTCTAACCGTAGACTTCTTTTTCATTACATTTGCATACCTGCACCATATTGCCGACAAACTTAAAAGCGTCGGTTTTTTCGCTCTTGACCGAGTCAAATACCTTGACCATCTCGACAACTCCTTCGCACTCCGGGCAGATTATCTTATCAGCCTTTGTGAGCATCTTTGATGCAAATGTTCTTTCCTTTGCCATTTCGTACTGCTCCTGGATCTATTTGTTGTTAGTTATTTACTGTTTTCATACTTCCGGTATGGAGAAAACACCGGAAGCCTATAAAGATAAGAATTCAGTGTCAAATAATCCAGTGAAATTTCCAAAAAGTGGATCACTTTTTGGAAATTAGTAATTAGTAAATGGTTATTGGTTCCTTGGTTGAAAAAAGCATAAAACAAATTTGTCAGGATGATATATGTTTGAATTTATTAAGTTATCATCGCTATTCTATATCACTTGTCATTTCGAGCGAAGCCCCGTTTCCGCATTCAGTAAGGGGCAAGTCGAGAAATCTCAGAGATGACCACGGATATATGTGAATATCTATTAAAAGACATGATACCAATCAAGAATGATACCAATAATTGTCATTCCAGGTTTACTACTGAATTTTGGGGCAGTCTTCATGCAGGAGTCCATTCATTTACTCATGGTAGTAAATGAAATCACCAAATAAAAAGACGCTGGATCCCCGCCTGCGCGGGGAAGACGTCCGGGAGTAATCGTCTGTTATCGGTATGAAATTCTCTTACATCCCCCTTGATCCCTCCCCCAGATTGCGAAACGAGGGACGACGAGGGGAGATGACTGTACCGGTTTAGTCATTGCTTCTATCACCAAAAATCCTTCCTGAAGTTGCGGGACTGGGACGATGCTACGGTGTGAGTTTGCGGATCTTTCATTTATAGGTCTTTCGATCACTTTTCCGGGGCGGAGCCCTCACCGCTGTGGCCGAACGTGTAAACCGGAATTCCGAGAATGTTCAACTCTCTCGCAGGGACCGGAAAATGGATCGGGGTACCGGGTGTCAGGTCTCCCCATCCCCGGTCATCGAAGAACGCCAGTCCGCTTGCCGTGAACATGCATTCGATCCGTTTTTCGTACTTCATCTTATCGAAGAGGTCGGGATCGTCGTCAGTTGCCGGGGGGAGTTCTCCCCTTCCGACACGAGTTATATTAATTAGTTCTGCCGCACCTGGTAAACCGAGCCTGATCAACGCCTCTGCCTTAAGCAGGTTCATTTCAGTTACGGTGAGGATAGGCATTGGGCCGGTTTTTTCAGGGAAATGATATTTGTATCTCGTATGTTTGTAACGAGATATATGGGAAATAGGACCAAAATAATAGTCTTTTTTAGGTTCAATGTGAAAGTCCAATCCATCCTCACCCGGTAATCCACCCGATATTCTGCGATCAAGAGTTTCCGATAAAAAATTACTACTGTATCCATATCTAATGTCCACATCCATAGAAAGCCATTGTTGAAATGCACCTGAAGTATCAGAGGGACCTATTGTCATGTGGTCAACATATGTCCATCCCGTATTATTTGAATATAACTTTAAAGCATCATGAAATTCTTTTCCTTTTCCTTCAGGTGAAAAATCTTCTGATATTCCATTATCAATACATGTAAGTACACTATTCCAGTCTGTATTCTGTCGTTCCTGTTCGTTTCTCGCAGACTGCGCTTTAAATCTCGTGATATAAGAGTTGGCAACCTTCACCAGATCAGAATTAGTCAGCGATATTCCGTTTACCCAATTTGAAGGTAAAATGAAATCATTATTCTCCATGATCACTATTGATTCTTCCAATATTTGTACAGCGAAACTCAGTATCTCTCTGTATGAACTGAAACTGAAATTATGTTCTTCAAAATCTGTTTTTTTATTTATAATAACTGCTTTATCAAAGAATAATGCAAGGAATCCATAAGAGATTCCTTTGATGAACTTTGCATATGCAACACACCCTGAATTATTTCCTCCATTCTCGCCTATCTTAATTCCGGATTCAATGGCTTCAATTATTTCAATTGCATTTCGAATTGCCTTATACATACCATACCATGGGACTTCCACAACAGTCCTGTAAGAGTATTCTTCAATGTTATTAAAAGGTATTCTCGGTTCTGTGTTCAAATCCTTCATCCCCCAGTTACCCCATCGGGACGTACCTTCATCAGCAGCAATGCTCAAACTCCATGCCGGGTCTCCCATCTGGTTTGAATTCCACCATTGAAGGAAGAGGCCTTCGAGGAGGGATTCGACATATTCGGGATCGGACAGGATTCTTTCTGAATCAGGTTCATTATTATTCAGTAGGGTCATGTCGGGATTGCATGAAAACAGGAGGAGGCAGCCCAGAAATGCTAATAAGGTAAGAATACTCTTATTAGCTTTAGTAACCTTGAAATCCATTTTGTATCCCCATTTATCTGATTCCAATACTAAATAATAATCACAACTTTTTAACTTGAAACAACTTTTTGTTTTGCTGACCTGTTGTTCTCATCCCGCTTGAGGCGGTAGGAATCCAGTGTCTTCTTCACAGCATATCGTTAATTTTAGAGAAAGATGTACTAATTATTTTATATTAAATAAAATGATAGTTTTTGATTCTAACAAAATCCGTTTCTGGATCTCCGCCTGCGCGGGGACGACGTCCGGGAGTAACTGTCCTGGATCAGCTTATAGCTACTGGCTCTCTAAAGCCCGTCTCCCAACTGCGGGACGAGGACGACAGCCTGGGAGTCAACCGGTTCCTGTGGCATATATTTCCTTTATATCTCCCATAATCCCTCCCACCGAAGTCGGGACAGGCTCTTCGAAGGGGGAATATTGTAGCTCGATTCGTGTTAACCAGTGCGGCACGAAAAAAGGCAGGGTAGCCGTATACCCTGCCTTATGCCGTTCGCATATTAATCCGTAAATCACTCTGTTCAAAATTATTCAACTCAGACAGAGCTGTTGATTTCTATTTATAATGAAATGCCTTCGTTATATATACTACACATGAAATGGGAAAAACCCCTAAATCCCCGGGGGAATTTGTAAGAATGCTGTTCCGATTACCCTGTCCCTGTATATAACCTCTATCCTGTATCTCTCTCCTTTACCCTCTATCGAATACCGTTTGATCAGCCCGGTCTTAAGGTTAACTCGAGCTCCAAGGTCATTTCCTCCCTCTCCGCCGCTGAAACCGACCAGGTTCACCCTGACTTCTTCATTATCGGGTATATTGGTCTTTACCCCGGTAATCTCTATGCTGCTCTCTCCTGTCAGTTTATACACACCGGTATCTTCGATCAATCCCATATTTCCGTTAGGAAGCCTTATTACCACATGCTCAAGTTTCGGTTCGATGAGTCTTATCAGCATCCTTTTCTCAACATCATCATCACTCCTTTGCAGTCTGAGCTGGTATTCCTTACCCTTCCGGTTATATGACCAGTCGGGTAGAAGATCTCTCGAAGTATCGATCAGTTCGCCGCTGTCATCACCTGAATTACGGCCCTTTTTAGAAACATAACCCCAGAGATTCAGCATTGCATTGTTGAACATCTCGGCCGATGGTTCGGAATCGTTTATTCTGATCACATCACCTTTTATAACTTCCAGCACACCTTCTTCCGGCACCTGAGTTTCGAATCCGTTCACCTCTATATTAAAATGCCTGAAATCCGGCATCCGGATTTCATAAGAACTGCCGCCGTTTGATCCGTTTCCGTTGCCATTCGAGACGAGGATCTCGAGACTACCGGCGCGGAAACTATCCTTCTTTATCAGAATTTCAGTACTATTCCTTATCTCGATCTCCCTGTCTATGTCGTTATTCCCACCGTGATCGAGAATATCGATCGACAATCCCCTGTCGTAATTCGATTCAATGTGGCTGATCTTGATCTTATCACCGGGCTCTATATGGATCTTCCCACCGTCAGAATAGACATTGGGATTGCCTCCATTAACAGAAACCGTGATGAAATCCAGTTTTGGATTATCTACAGTATTGCTGTTAAAATCCTTCACGATCCCGAATTCATCCATAAAAGCGCTCAAGATCAGGTTGTGATACTGTACTCTCAGGGAAAAATCCGGAATATTCATTGAAATCTCAATACCGTAAGAGGGAATATGATAGGAGGCGAGTGTATGAAAAGTTGCCGATCTCCTCATCTCCTTATGGATCGTATTCTCGTTAAATGTATCATGATTCAGAAACCTGAAAAAATGCCTCCTGTTAGTGATCTTCTCATTAACGCTCGCACAGACTCTGTTTGCGATCTCACCCAGTTCAAGTGTAACACCATCCGGCCTTGTATACCTCTGGGCGTCGGCTATTACGGTCTGTCCTAGCCTGAGTGGATTATACTGGCTGTTTACGTAAGTAGGGCGGTAGAATCCTCTTCCGTCATGGAGGTTAAGAAACACATCACATCCGGGCATCAGCTCCTTGATGATCTTTACAATTTTCATCGAATGGTCATTCTCAAACCTGAGATCGTTTAGATGGAACAGCCTGTTCATATCGCCTAATATCGAACGGGTATTATGTATTATGGTCTGGAAATTCGCACGCGGGATGACTATCAGGCTTCCCTTCTCCAGCGTGACATCAACAAGCTTATCGGCTGCAAGGTAACCTCCGGGTTCGTTGTGTATACCCCCGAGTATCAGCATGACCGGGCCGGGTATCCTGCCGTCTATACGGTAAATATTCAATTCGTATTCCGTACCGGGGAAATAGGTTGTCCTGACCGTCTGGGCTGTCAGAACTTGTGGTGTATTGAAGACCAGGAGAGTGAAAACAGCAGCAAATAGCTGTCTCCTAAGTCTAATTCCATACCCTGTTTTACCAAAGGATTCTATCATTGAGTTCTTTTTTTTGTTACGGCAGAACCAACTTGCCGCAATAACTAATTCTAATCGGTAATCGGTACCGTCTTTCTCATCATTAACGTACCGATTGTGTCATAAACGTAAATCCTGAAATATTTGAAAGATGACGCGGGATCATCGAGCATAATCCTTCCGCTTTTCTGGGTGAGCTGCCTCATAGAGAAACTCTCGCCGGCGTAGATATCAATAACTGTCCCATCTTCATTTAGGTCCACTTCCGGCCAGCTTACAAAGGGGCTGAGATTATCTGTCGTGCTCGCAACCACTACAAGAAAACCGGAAATTATCTCATCATCCGGCACCTTCGTGAGGTTGAATCTGACAAGCAATTCAAGCCCGTTCAGGCTAGTCTGATGATCAAGATTCTGAATACTAACCAGCCGGGAATCGCTGTCACCTGCATAAATATCTTCGATTTCATCCTTAACTTCACCATCGCCGTTAGAATTTGCAGCGGCAGGTGTGGTCTCAATCTGTTCGTTTGTCCCCGCAGGCGTGATCTCCGAACCTGGTTCCGACCGGATAATGGTATTGCTGTTCCCCTGCTGAGCATTTTCCGCCTGCAAAACAGCAAGCTGCTCATTCACTGAATTATATTGCTTGAACAGGTAATAATTCCCGCCAAGGGACAGAAGCAGTATCACTAAGAATGTAGAGGCGGCGATGATCGCCAGGCGGATCCGCTTTCTGTTGATCTTGAATCCCTTGATCTTTTTTACACTATTTAGTACTAATATCGTAGTGTTTTCATCAGACATAATTCTTTCCGGTACTAAGTTAAAGATTAGAGAATTAGCGGATTCCCGGATCACCTGTGATCTCAGGTTCCTTAAATTCCTCCCATTCTTCTTTGATTATTCTCAATTCATTCTCTTCTTCTATTAAATACAAAGTCTTGACTCCTCTGTCAATATAGGAATCTGTCTCGAAATCCTGCATGAACCTGACATAATAGTACTCGTCACCTCTCAGGATATTCAATCCGGTAATATCAACTTTTATCCATTCGTACCTGCTTAGCAGTTCAGATTTATAAGCCGCCCAGCTTGAGAGAGACATTCCCTTATTCCGGTAATTTCTGGAATAACAACCGGTATAAGTCTCCAGCTCCGCACCCTCCCAACTTCTTTTCCATTTATTAAGCAGAGATTCAACCCTGTGCCTTTCGACATCGATTTCGCCGGGACTGATATGCTCGATCTTTCTTGCTATAATGATCGGCGTCCTGTTCAGTTCTATAAAAGGGGACAAAAGATCAACATTTTCATCAGCCATTACTACGCATCCGCGTGTATCATAGGGGATACCAATCCTCTCGGGTTTATCTGTCCCATGCAGCCAGATCCCGGATCCCTGCCGTCCAAGAATTCTATCTATCGGATTCGGGAAAGTAATGTCAAATGACCTAATACCAAACTGCTTTGCCACCTGTCTGCCGTAAAGTTCTGCAAGGTTTTCTTTATCCCTGATCCTGTTAAAGAAATATACACCCTCTGGAGTTTTTTTATCTCCATATGTCTGTTTAATACCTTTATTTGCACCTGTAGTGCATTCAAGGGTTTTAATCCTGTGCAGCGATCCGTCATACTTATAAAGAATAGTCCTCTGAGTATACTTATCAACTACGATCAAGAAAGGAAAGACATTTTCATCAACTTTTATAAGGGGATCAGGAATAAAAGAAAGATCTTTTTCTTCGAATGAAAGTTCTTTTCCGTTCCTGCCGTTTCCGTTCCCATCTCCGTTCTGTGCGGAAGATCCTCCGAACATGGTAAAGATCAATATCGATATCAGTAAGAGATTCAGTTTGAGTTTTCGTATTGTCATGTTAATATTATTGATTGATCCATTCTTAATTTTTCTATCATCTTTGATGAATTGTCCGCACTAATTAACACTATACGCAACAACTCTGTTTTTTCCTTCAGATTTTGCAGCATGCAGGGCATTATCTGCTTCAACAATCAAATCATCGGCAGAAATCGCCTTACCCGGAAACTCAAATGCTCCGATACTCGCGGTGACCTTTATAGTTTTATTTTTATATTTCACAGCGAGATCTTCTATATTCTGCCTTATTCTTTCAGCTGTTCCCATGGCATCGTCAAGGCCTGTCTCGACAAGAATTATAGCGAATTCTTCTCCACCGTACCTGTAAACGCAATCCACATTTCGTACAGCCAGGGAGATCGACTTTGCAACTTCGACCAGCACCTTATTACCTGCTGAATGCCCGTGCACAGCATTGACTCTCTTGAAATCATCGAGGTCCATCATAAACAGAGTGAATTTAAGATCGTATCTTGCTGCCCTGTTAACCTCTTCCTTTATTTTGCTCGCAAAGGAACGATAGTTATATAATTTTGTCAGTCCGTCTGTTGTTGCAAGCTGTTCAAGCTGTTTCAGAGTAATATTTCTATCAATGACAGCCGTAAAATTACCGGTCAGCATTTGGAGGATCAGCTCATGCCTCTCAGTATACATATCCGGTTTCGTACTTTCAATGCTGACCATTCCATAACATATTTCGTTATATGAAAGCGGAACACCTAGGAAAGACCGCAGACCGAAATTGGTTTTCTCTTCTTTCGAATATCTCGGCCTGAAGTATTCTCCGCTTTCCATGTCCTTCAGATTCAGGTTTTTCTGCGCGTTTATCACCCATCCGCTAACACCTTCCTCAACACCGAATACTGTGCCCTGGGGAAAATCATCTTTCTGGCCATCGACTCTCAGGATCTTTGCAGAATTCGTTTCCCGTGTATATTCCGCGATCGTCATTCTATCATATTCGAACATCTTTTTAAGAGTATCAAAAAGCAGATCGATTATCTCCTCATATGACAGACTGGAGTTCAATCCCTTGTTCAGCTCATAGAAGAAAGAATAGAATTTTGCCGAATCCTCGAAATCGAACAGGTTCCTGAAATTCTCTATCGTATGTGATATAAGACCTGTATACGATTCAATTAGTTTTAGATCGTCATCAGAATAGGCGTTCTTTTCCATAGAGTCTACAACAAGAACACCCTCTGATTTATTGTTGATTTTTATAACAGAAGCGAGGGCTGATCTTAGAGATACTTCCTCGTCGTAATAGTCTATAAGTCCTTTCAGCTCTTCAGGATCATTCGACAGAAAAGAATCATTATCAAGAGTTCTGACAATTATTCCGCTCTCAGCTGAATAGCCGTTACTGCCTTCCGATGTTCCTGCGTCAGATATTATTTCACTCATTACAACATTTTTTTTATCTTCATTCAGCATAAAAAGAGCCGCAGAATTTGCGACAAAAGTGTTCTTCACGATCCTGAGTACCCTGTTCATCAGGAGCCGGTATTCTTTTTCTCTCTCAACGGGATCCTTCCCGAACAGACCTTTACTGATATTTTCTCTATCTTCTTTCTCCTCAGGCTCACTCTCCAGTTTCACATCTTCTATTAATTCACTATCTAATGATTGCTCATCAATTATTTCCTGCTGTTTTATCTTTAACGGTGAGAGAATGAGAAGAAGGAGAAACAAGAGAATTACTATTCTCAAAACAATAATAAGCGTAGACGATCCGGCTATTCCAAAGTGGAAGAATCCATATACAACACTGATAAAAATTATAAAAATAGTAGCCTTTTGATGTTCGGCTGCCCAGCTACCTATTTTCTGGATAAAATCAGCCTTATCAGCCATAAATCAATTCGATTAATCCTTATTAGAGTCGATTAATGCCGGTATCTCACAAACAAAAGCACACCGATCCAAGATAATACAACCAATAAGTATACGAAAACAAATCGCAAAAAGCAAGAAAATCTCGTTATATCTCTACTCGAAATCATTAGCATAAATTCTTTTACTGCAATACGTTACGGCTGCATTCCCTCAATTCCGCTCTCAGCATCAAGAAATTTCACTTCCGGTATCAATTCAAAATTGAATTTCTCAAGTACAAGATCTCTCATCCTGTCGGCAAGCTTAAGAACATCAGAGGCCTTTGCTTCACCTGCATTCACAATCATGTTTGCATGATTTTCAAATACTCTGGCATCCCCAACATGAAGATCTTTTGCACCTGCCTGCTCCAGGAACATTCCTGCTGCTCTTCTGTTCTCTCCCGGCTTCTCCGGCGGAAGATTTTTGAAGTAACTTCCTGCGCAGGGGAGTGTCTCATCCGGATGTTTACTGTGCCTGATTGCAATTATCCTGTCATACTCTTTTTGGATAGCATTGCTGTTTCCAGGTACAATCCTGAATGATGCAGAAGCTACATAGACTTTCCTTAACTGGACAACAGATGTACGGTAATCAAAATGGAAATAATCTTTCGGGACTTTTTCGAATATCAGATCTTCATTTATCAATACGGCAGATTTTAATATCTCACTTACCGAGCTTCCATAGGCACCTGCATTCATGTAGACCGCTCCCCCAATTGATCCGGGGATTCCGGCGAGGAACTCGAGTCCCGACAAGCTTTTTCTTTGTGCATATCTAAGCAGCTCCCTGAGAGCCAGCCCCCCGGAAGCAGTAACATTTGGGAAGTCAAGCTCAGGTTCAGAATCGGAGTAATACTTAATTATTAATCCCCTGAATCCCCTGTCATCCACAAGAAGATTACTACCCTCACCAATCAGGACATACGGAATTTCCAGCTCTCTCGCAGACTTCATAACAGATATAAGGATCTCCGGAGTATCTATCGTGCAGAAGAGATCCGCATTTCCGCCTATCCTGAACCAGGTATGGTTCTTCAGGGGTTCGTCCCGGATGATCAGGTAAGGATATATCCTGATAAGCTCAAAATATGCTTTACTACTGTTCATTTATTAAAGCTATCCTGTATTTATTAAAGAAATGGCTATGGATATACCATAGCCATTATAAATTACTATTCTTAAGCATGATGATCTCACCTACTGATCACAGAAGGCCAGCCCTAAACCTGAGTTGAATCACCGGGTTCCATGATCCTGCATTCATAGCCAAGATCTTTAGCTCCTGCAGAAAATTCCTCTGGATCTGCCTCAATCACAGGAAAAGTATTATAATGCATTGGAACAACGAATTTCGGATCTATAAGCTTCAGCCCGTAGAGGGCATCTTTTATTCCCATTGTAAAATTATCACCGATTGGCAGTAATGCGCAGTCTATATCGTTAAGCTCACCAATAAGTTTCATATCTCCAAACAACCCGGTATCTCCGGCATGATAGACAATTTTGCCCCCCATCGTCAATACGATTCCGCAGGGATTACCTGTATAGAAAGGAATATCTCCATCCATAATCGCCGAACCATGCCACGCCTGCGTCAGTTTGACATGTCCGAAATCGAACCGGTATCCTCCTCCGATATGCATTGGATGCACTTTACAGCCCTGTCTTTCACAGTATGTTGCCAGTTCGAACGGCGCAATTACCAGGGCGTCATTGTCTTTTGCGATTGTAATACCGTCTCCGGCATGATCGCCATGGCCATGGGTTAGAAGTACTGCATCGACTTTGATATCCCCGGCTGTTGCGCCTGCCTGAGGGTTTCCGGTAAGGAACGGATCAATTATTACACTTTTATCACCGTCAGACAACATAAAACAGGAATGCCCAAGGAATTTTAGATCTACCATCAGCAATACCTCCTTTTTATATACTATTTTTAGTCAGTTTATATTACTCTCAGCTCCATTGACTGTGCACAATTTAATATAAGGCCGATTTTTAATCAAGTAGAAAATTCATTTAAATCCACCCTGTCAGGACAAGCTTTAATGCGCCATGTTCTTCCTTATAAAAAGCATTGTCAGATCATCACCGAAAGGCCTGTTATCAGTGAATTCCTTTATCTCCTTTATCAGGTTTACGAACATCTCCATTAGAGGTTTACCCGCATTTCTTTTTATGGATTCTACGAGTCTCTCTTCAGAGAATTCCTCCTCTTTATCATTAAATTCTTCAGTAACACCGTCTGTGAACATTGCCAGCACGTCTCCTTTACTTAAAACGGTATCCCTGATCTCATAAGGGATGCTCTTGAACTGTCCGAGAATCGGCCCCCCTCCTGTTAATTCTGTCTGCTTTCCGTTGTTTATAATGAAAGGAGGATTATGGCCTGCGTTTATATATTTTAATTTCCCGGTACGGAATTCGAGCTTTCCCATAAATAATGTAACGTATTTTTCATACTCAAGGGTATCGACAAGGTAATTATTGAGGTTCTCAATGATGCTGTTTAGCGGTTTGCTATCGTGAATTTCGGCATGAATATATGCCTGCATACAGGCTACTACCAGTGAGGAAGGTATTCCCTTGCCGGAAACATCGGCTATAACAAAATGCATATGATCATCGCTGCTGAAAAAACAGTCGTAGTAATCACCGCCGACCTGTTTTGAAGGATGATAGAATCCTTCGAGATCATATCCCTCTACTGTCGGAAGTGATTTCGGGATCATTTTCTTTTGTATCCTGTGGGCGATCTCGAGCTCTTTCTCAAAAAAATCGATCTTCTCCCTCATTTTTGACATCAGCAGGGATATGAATTTATTCCTCTCATTATCCCTCTGATGTTTGAATCTCAGAGAATCAGACTCGGTTTCATCCTTCCTTCGGTCGAGCTTTTCAAAATTTTCAACCAGGTTCTCGAACTCCCTGATCTCCTGATCGTTATCTGAAAATTCCTTATCCTGCAGAATATCCTTGCTTTTACCTATGATCTCACCGATCAGCAGTCTTATATCATCAGAAGAATTAGCCTTTACCATGTCTCATCCAGTTATTATTTAAATTTAGGTAATACATTCTCTTCTAAACTGACAGTTGAAAGTATAACACATTATTCCCATACTTTCAATTAAAAACGGTTGAAGATAGTTGATTTATTACAGTTTATTATCAAAGAATTATGCTGAGATTTCTCAGCCTGCCTTTTTGTACCGGGGACATAGCTCAAAATGACAAAACTCAATATGTCATTTCGACCGATGTCCTGATTTCGCCGTAGGCGGAAGAAGGAACTGAGTGGAGAATTCTCAGATCAGATTTCGATTTACATGATGAAGTAACCAAACACATATTAATAATGAATTTCTTCTATTGATCCCCGTTGAAAAGCTTCCTTGCCTCTGCAAGAACATCTGTCATGACCTTATGCATATCCAGTTCGAATTTCCTTATACCTGCAGAGTGGATATGACCGCCGCCGCCGAATTTTCCGGCAAACAGATGGCTGTTGATCAAGCCCTTCGATCTAATACTGACTTTTGTTCCTCTTCCGGGAACTTCCAGAAAGAATATACCAAGCTGAACATCATTGATCGTCATCAGGAATTCAACAAATCCTCCCATCTCCTCCCTCTGGGCTCCGCTGTTTGCCACCATCTCCGCATCCACATACAGCCAGGCAAGTCTCCCCCCGCAATCATTCTCCAGGGTTGAGAGAGCCTTTTTAAAAAGGTCTGTCCGTTCCCAGGTGAAGTTCTCATAAATATTCTTGTATATTTTCGGCTGGTCAAGCCCGTATCCGAGCAGTTCCGATACAACAGTATGAGTCCTTGATGTCGTATTTGAGTTCGAGAATGAATCCGTATCTGTCAGTATTGCTACGTAAAGTGCTTCTGCAATATCCTTATCTATGACTGTATCTGCCTCTATCAGCATATCATATATTAGCTCTCCGGCAGCGCAGGCATTTATATCTGTGATATTCAGATCTGCAAATCCGCCGTTCCCGGCATGGTGATCAATACATATTTTTTTTGCCTCGCTCCCCCTGACAACCGGTTCCATACCGCCGAGCCTCTCGAGTGTGCTGATATCCAGGATCATTAGAAGATCACAGTCTTTGATCCAGTCATCATGATTCTGGCTGTATACTTCAAGTATTTCGAGAGAATCT
This sequence comes from bacterium, assembly GCA_028278455.1. Lineage (GTDB taxonomy): Bacteria > SM23-31 > SM23-31 > SM23-31 > SM23-31 > JANQEH01. The sequence continues at coordinate 37,659 of JANQEH010000148.1, read as the reverse complement.
GTTAAAAATTCATAAACGTACGGAAATACATTGTTGTTTATAACACGGACGTTTTTTCCGGAATTCTTTAAGTATCTGTATAAAGCTAATTCAGATCCGACTGCATCTCCGTCAGGATTAACATGTGTAGTGATCGTTATTCGGCCTGCATCATCTATAATTTTCAGCAGTTCCCGCCATTTATCTTTTAATTTACTCTTCTTTACCATATATTATTCCGTGCAGAAGCACTCGCGATCAGGAAATATATTTACTGTCCCGGCTAATGTCAATTTAAAACTTAATTATCGAAGAACCTTTTGTGCGTATCGGCTTCTTTTTGGTTATACTTTAGATACAATATTACGGCAAACAGAGAAATAAACAGGAGGAATATTATGGATATAAGGCCCGGTCTTATGATCCTTTTCATACTGATAGTATCATTTTGTATCACCAACTGTACAAGAAAAGCAGATCTTGTAATAATGAACGGAAAGATACTGACGGTTGACAGTGAGTTTTCCACTGTGGAAGCAGTCGCTGTTAACGGCGATAAAATATCATTTACCGGATCAAATGCAGATGCAGAGGGATTGATAGGCGGCAATACCCGTGTGATAGATCTTGAAGGACACCTTATGGTTCCCGGTTTGATAGATTCTCACGGACATATGCCTACTCTCGGAAGAGTGCTGGCAAATCTCGATCTTGTCGGAACAAAATCTTTCCAGGCTATTGTGGATATGGTAGCGGAAAAAGCCCGGACATGCGAACCGGGTGAATGGATATACGGACATGGTTGGGACCAGAACGACTGGGATGTAAAGAAATTCCCGGTGCATGATGCCCTCAGCAGGGTATCTCCCGATAATCCGGTTTATATGACACGGATAGACGTGCATGCTGCAATTGTTAACGCGAAGGCGATGGAGATAGCGGGTGTGACGGGAAAAACCGAGTCTCCTGAAGGTGGAAAGATCCACCTGAAAAGAGACGGAGAACCTACCGGTGTATTAATTGATAATGCAATGATCCTTGTTTCATCAAAGATACCTGAAGATACACCGGATCAGAGAAGGGACGGCCTTGTAAGAGCTGCCGATAATTGTCTTACAGTGGGATTAACCGGTGTCCACGATGCCGGAGTCCCGGAAGATATTATAGGTGATTACAAGAATCTGATCGATAATGACAGGCTCAATATCCGTGTATATGCGATGTTGGCTTCTGAAGAAGAGGATCTAGTTCCTGTCATGGAAAGGAATACAATCGTCGGGTACGGTAATAACATGTTGAACGTTAAGAGTTACAAGCTACTGATCGACGGTGCTCTCGGATCACGTGGGGCTGCAATGATAGAGGACTACTCTGACGAAAGGGGCAATAAAGGTTTGATCACCGTTCCGTATGAAAGAGTGCTCCAGGCATCAAGGGCAGCGCTTCAGGTCGGCTGGCAGGTGAACACACATGCTATCGGGGACAGGGGTAACAGACTTGTTCTGGACGCATTCGAGACTGCCCTTAAGGAGAATCCCAACGATGATCACAGGTTCAGAATCGAGCATTCACAGATCGTTGCACCTGAGGATTTCCCCAGGTTTGCGGAACTTAAGATCATCCCCTCAATGCAGACAACCCACTGCACTTCCGATATGTACTGGGCGGAAGACAGGATAGGACCTGAGAGGATAAAAGGATCTTATGCATGGCGAAATTTCCTCGATGCCGGACTTCATATCCCAAACGGATCGGATTTTCCTGTCGAATCGAACAATCCTATGCTCGGTTTTTACGCAGCGATCACCCGGCAGGATAGCGAAAGCTGGCCAGAAGGCGGCTGGTTCCCGGACCAAAGAATGACGAGAGAAGAAGCCCTGAAGGGATTCACGATCTGGGCGGCAGAATCCTCTTTCCAGGAGAAATTTGTCGGATCGATCGAAGTTGGGAAATACGCAGATTTCACCGTCCTTTCAAAGGATATTATGACAGTCGAACCGGTGGAAATACTGACGACTAAACCTGTTTATACAATTGTCGGGGGAGTGGTCAAGTATACGGATAAGTAGCAGGTTTACGATATTGGATATATAAACCGGCATTCGAAGGATGCAGAATCACAATTTGAGATTTCTCGACTGCGCTCGAAATGACAAATTGTATCTCCTTGATAATGCCATTTCGATCCCGCTGCCGGCAGGACGAAAAATCTCAACAGAATAAAGAATTCCTTATTAATTGCAGATTAAAATTACCCGGATCTGATCACAAATGAAAAGTGCAGTCTCCAGAGAGGGAAGAGACTGCACTTCAATTTATATATGATATCGAGAGAATGTTTAGTGTTGTTTCTTAGAAATAGTATCCCGTTAAATATCTTTGATATTAATTTTAGTTGATCTGCCTTCAGTTAATGGATTTTTTCCATGTTAAGCTGTTATCGTTCCTGTTAAAAACATCATCAAAAGGAAAAATACTGAAAGGCTTACAAATCCGATTATTCCGTTAATTACTCTGTTCTTCATTTTCAGATCCTGTCGTGTTAAAAGAACACTCTCTACTTTTATCATCGGTTATCCCTGTTAATTCATTAAGTATTCTGCTATTCTATTAACAAAATTTGCAATATTTGTGCCATAGATCACAGAAAATCCAGAATTGTGATCATGGTCATAGAAATGATTTTGCTCAGGAATAATTCAGGCTCAACAGATTAAAACGGAAAATAAACATTACCGGGATTGCGAAAAAATGATATTTCTATATTGAAATGAAATGTGGTGGATTTTGCCCAATAATGTCGCAATAATGCACACTTTGGTGATTTTGAGACATTGGTAATTTACTACATATGATTGTCTTTGTATTGTCTTAAACAATATTGCCGCTGCAGTATCGAGTGCAAGTGAAGGTAAAATTGCTTTTCTCTCTTATTCTCTTTCTTTCAGAGGTGAAATTTTAGTAATTAAAATGCTGATCTGGCGAATTCCCGCTTGATCAATCCTGCAGTCCTGACGACAGCCTGCTGGGCCGCGGCGGCGGAAGTGATCTTTTCTTTTTTGTCTTCGATCCCGCGATCCCAATGCTTGATATCCTCCTTAAGGATCTCCCAGGAGTATTCCGTCATGTTATAACTGATCTTTCTTGAGGTATTATCCTTTAAAACAGACAATGCCGGTATCAGCACCTTTCTCGGTACCCTCCTAATAAGTAGCTGAAGTATAACGTTATTGATCTCTGAGATAGAGCTCCCGAACTGGTCTGACTCAATATATTTCTCTGCCCTGGCAGCGAGAGCATTGTCTATCCCCCTGATGATTGCCTCGAGCTGCCTCTGCAGACGTTTTGATATCTTGATTTCATGTTTCTCCCCGAGCTCGATTATAACCCATGCAAGCTCTTTCTGCGCCTGCATTATTTCACTTGCTTCAGGCTCCCATATCCGCATTCCATCCCGGACCTCATTACGCCTGTTCCGGGACATATTGCTCATGAATTTTGCCCTGAGCTCTTCGCTCATTCCCTTAACGGCGAATACAAAGGTTTTGACAGGCATCTGTTTCCTGGTACATGTATCGAGAAGGATCCGTATTGACGTATCCGGTGCCAGCCTCAGCTCTTCGAGATTCAGTTTCGCAGGATCGGTCTGGATGTCGCCTGTCCCGGAGATGGATATTTTGCTGCTTTCAGCCGATTCTATGGACGAGATAAGGCTGAGCTGAAATCTCTTGTTAATATCACGGATGAATTCAATCACGCTGTTCTTGTTAGCGAGGATGTTTCCAACCAGCTCTTTGCCGAGAAAAGATACACTCAGCGAATCCAGCAGCCTTTCGTTCATATACTGGCTGACAATGATTGGATCTTTATCTTCAATTATCAGGTGATATTTAATACATGGGGTGAGATGGTCATTTTCGACAGGGAAATTCTTCAGATCTACTGTTTTGATCTCTGCATTGAAGCCTGACTGCTCTACACTGAGTACATGCGAGATATTAGATCCGACAGGCTCGAACAGCCTAATAAGAAGTTCATCGTACTTGAGACTGGATTTCTTAGCTGCCGACCTGGTCTCTTTGAGCGGGAATAGAGTTATGGTTTTTCCGGGAAATTTATCTGGAAACCTGTTTATATATACAATAGATTTTCCGTGATCACGGATACCGGACAGCAGCTCTATACTGAGGGACACAGGCCTGATTTCGGCATCACATTTCAAAAGATCAACAAGTTTATCCTGGATCGAACCGGAAGCAAACAGGTGTGTAAAAAGAAAACCTTCAGTGTTCTTCAGAAAATATTGTTTATCCTGTGATGCCTTTTTAGCTTTCATATAAGTGGTTTCCGGTCAGAAATGAAAGTTTTTTTTAATATCCACCGGATAATATAAAAAAACCCGGCGTAAAATACACCGGGTTTTTAAATATCTTTCCTTACATGAGGAACTATGGTTTTTCTGCAGTCACGCTTATACTCGAAACATAGTTTGAAGCCGTTATCATCATTTCTTCAAGTTCTTCAGGTTCTTTACCAACTATTCCCGCATATTCTAAAAAATTATCCTTCGTAATCTTGATTTCTTCATCTCCCTTTTTAACTAACAGTTCAGAATCAAATATCTGCATCTCAGATCTGCCCACTACACTGACATCCCTGAAACCGGACTCATGTATTATTTGCAGGTATTCTGTCTCGGGAACCGCTCCCGATATACAGGCCGAATAGGCATCCATAGATTCCATGATCTTTTCCGGAAGCGGTTTTTGCAGAACGATATCAGACACCATTATCCTCCCACCGGACTTCAGCACCCTGTATGCATCCATGAAAACTTTATCCTTGTCAGTTGAAAGGTTGATAACGCAATTGGATATTATGACATCGATGGAATTATCCGCAGCAGGCAGATATTCGATCTCTCCAAGTCTGAATTCGACATTAGAGTAACCGCCTTTTTCCGCATTTGACCGTGCTTTTGAGATCATCTCGTGTGTCATATCCACACCGATCACCCTGCCTTCACTTCCAACTTTCTCGGCAGAAAGGAAGCAGTCGAATCCGGCACCTGATCCGAGATCCAGCACAGTTTCTCCTTTTTCGAGGGAGGCAAGCGCAACCGGATTTCCGCAGCCGAGTCCGAGATTTGCCCCATTCGGCACAGTCCCGATATCGCTGTCTGAATATCCAATGCTTTTACTGATCATAGTCTGTTCGTCCGGACTGCAGCAGCTCGAGACAGGTCCGCAGCAGCTTGTCGAGTTCTCCGCAATCGAGGCATATCTCTCTCTGACAGCCTCTTTGATTCTCTGTTTTTCCATTTTTCTCTCCTTACTCTTTACATTATATCTTTCATTACAGGCCCAAGGAAATCCTTGACCATGCCGGAAAGCTCATCTGTCTTGATCATGAAAAAGCAGCAAGAACTTCCCTCCTTTTCCATAACCATTATAGCAAGTTTGTCCCCGGCTTTCAATCCGGCTTTCTCTCGAAGGTCCTTGGGCAGTACAAGCTGTCCTCTCTCATCGACAGTAGCAACAGCCTCAATCCTGCAGCACGCCTTCATTGCTATCCCGCTCATCTCATTGCCGGAACAGCAATCCTCATCTTTTTCTTTTGACATTTCAACCTCCCATCTGATTTATCTGAATATACTGATTATTCTGATTATAAGGATTTATACGATAATTGTCAAGAATAAGTTCCGAAGTTATCTATATTGGCTGATTAAGTCCCGGATATATCTATATTGGTTTAATTAAGATGGTAGCCGGAGGCTTCAGCCTGCGTCTACAGAGAAAATATTAAGAGACCGAAAATTCATAATAAAAACGGGGGAGTATTGAGAAAATACCCGCAAAGGCTTTTTCTTCATCCCGTATTTTTGGAATATAATCTCGTCTTTCCCTGCCTGCCCACTTCTTTTGGCCAGAGGCAGGAATCCAGTGCCTTTCACCTATCGAGTCGCTGGATTCCCACCTCAGTTGAAAACAAGGGACAGGTAGGGAACGATGAACAGCGAAAAGTCAAAAAAAAGGGCTGCCGGAAAGCAGCCCATGTGAATAAATATATATTTGTCTTAATAAATCGTCCTCACTCTCAGCTCTACACCAATGACCTTTTTCATTTTTGATGCAAGTTTCTCCATATCCGATCCCCTGTAATGGTATGGATACAGTATTTTCGGTTTGAACGCTTCCGCCGCCTTGACCATCATTTCAATGGTCATTGTATACGGTATATTCATCGGAAGGAACGCTATATCAATATTCTTCAGATCTCCCATCTCAGGAATATATTCGGTGTCTCCTCCGATATATAACCTTTTATCCCCAAAGGTAACCACATAGCCGTTATCCCTTCCCTTTGGGTGAAACTGCCTGTTTTTCTTGTTATACGCAGGTACAGCTTCGATTATAAATCCAGCTGCTTCGCCTTCTTCACCGTTCTTCATAACCGCAATATTATCAGCTTTATATATCTTTGCACTTGACCGGTTCATTACGAATGCTGTAGAGCTTTTCCTGATCCGGTCAAGGACACCCACATTCAAATGATCTCCGTGCTCATGAGTAATCAGCACCAGATCCGCCTTTGGCATTTTCGACCAGTTCACGCTGCCGCCGACCGGATCCGCATATATCGCCTTACCGTCGAATTCGAACATCAGGGATCCATGCCCGAGAAAAACGACCTTCAGGTCACCTTCAGATGTTTTTATTATATCCGAACCGAATGGCTCCTGAGCTGATGCAGATGTGATAAGGATGGTAAGAAATATAGAAGTGAACAGAATTTTAAGGTTTTTCATTATAATCTCCCTTTTACCAGTTATATAGTTCTCTAATATGTTTGATTATTTCGCTATAGACTCTCGGGCCGCGGTCTCCGTTCGTCATTATGACGTAACCGTTCCCGTTGACTGTCGCATTCATTGTACACTTGAATCCCTCGTTCGATCCTCCATGACCGAATGAAACAACACCGTTCTCATCCCTTATCCCGAGCCCCAGGGCATAATTATTATCAACGGGTGTTATCATCAGCTCTGCCATTTCCTTAGAGAGTACCTCATTGGATTTACCCTGGAGAGAGAGCTGTATCTCGATCAGGAATTTTGCGAGGTCTGTCGGTGTAGTCCAGAGTCCCGCTGCCGCCATCTCCGGATAAATATGCCTTCTGCCTCTGACAGGAACACCGCTGCTTCTATGACCTGAAGCGGCAAACCTTACAAGGGCCTCCGGCAAGGGTTGTTCATAAGTACTGAAATCCATTTTGATATGTTTGAACACCCTTTCATGCATGATCAAAGGAAAAAGCTTCTGCTCGACATCTATCAGCATTTTCTGCATGATAGTATAACCTCCTCCCGAGTACCTGTATTTAGTGCCCGGTTCCATGTCAACACGGATCGCATCTGAATTGCATGGCCCGTCGCCGTCGAGAATTTCAACAAGAGTGGGAACATCCTCCGTCGGTTTATAACCACGGAAGCCATGCACCGTTAGTCCGCCGGTATGGCTAAGCAGTTGTTTGAGAGTTACCTTGTTGTTCTCGGTGAATTCATTTTCAGGTAGTTTCCAGTAAATAAGTTCCTCGTTAACATCGGTTTCGAGGTCTATCTTGCCTTCTTCAGCAAGCTTAAGAGCAGCCATGGCTGCTACAGGTTTACTGCAGGAGGCAGCCTGGAACAGTGTTTTTTCCTCTACTGGTTCATTTGTCTCAATATCTTTGATCCCGTATTGTTCTGTCCATGCGATCTTGTAATCCTGTATAACGGCAATACTCACACCCGGTACATTATGTTCAAGCATTAGTTCATCAACAAGTGCCGCAAGATCTACCTTAGCCCCCGAAGTGTCTACTCCCCCACAGGAGATGAAAAGGAAGACTGCTATTACTAATATTGTAAGAAAGATCGTCAGTTTTTTCATACTTGATTTCTCTATATTTAAAGATTATTCTACAATTCTGTGCCAATTATACTTGTCATGCTGAATTTAGTACAGCATCTTAAAATATTGATCCTGAAACAAGTTCAGGATGACAGGGCAGGGAGTAATAATTACATCCCCCTTAAATTCCCCCTTCGAAGGGGGAGTTTAAAATCTGATCTCATATTATGAACCCGGCCGTAAACACATTTATAATATAATAACCATTAAAACAACTAAAGACCGATCACCTTAAAAACTACTTCCTGTATACCCGTTCCATAAGAATTCTTTACATATACTTCCTTTCTAAGGGAATACTATTTTCATACTCTCCCTGGAGGAACCATCCTTATCGCATTCCCCCAGGAGGATTCGCCCTTTTCGCACTCCCCTTTGAGGGGACCTTCTTTTTATACTTCCCCCTAGAGGAAACTTTCTTTTTATACTCCCCCCTAGAGGGGGGATAAAGGGGGGTGTAAAGCCAAATAATAAAACAAAATTCAGACAATAACAATAAAAAACCTGAAGCAGTCGGTAAGCCGAATTCTGTCGAGGACGGTCATTTATCTATGCGACCTACCCTGGAGTCGAATGAGACGGGCAGCCTCTCCTCCTTTACTTGGTCTCGCTCCGGACGGGGTTTACCATGCCGTTCCCGTCACCGGGAACGCGGTGAGCTCTTACCTCACCTTTTCACCCTTACCCCGAAAAAACGGGGCGGTTTATTTTCTGCGGCACTTTCCTTCACCTCACGGTGACTTCATCTCTGAAGCGTCCTGCCCTGCGGAGTTCGGACTTTCCTCATCCCGAATGATCGGGACGCGGCCGTCTTTCCCTGCTTCAGGTTATTGATCTTTCTGTAAACTTTCTCTTCTGTGAATTTCGGTCATGGTCTTGCCGCGAAAGGCTTCCCATGCTGGAAGTATCCTCGATAAGAAACCTGCAGCGGCAACCTCCATCATAACCATTGAAGTCGATGGATCGGAAGAAAACAAATGGTAAGTTACTGCAAGGACCGGTATAAGACCCAGCCACTCTTTTTTTCTGATTTTTCTTTCATTGAGCTGCATCCCTACTCTCGGCCCAAGAAACGCACTGGCGAGAAAACCTTTAATACCGTTCACTGAATACGCCTGGAACGGTGCAAGGGGGACAAAAAGGTTCGCCTTTTCAACGAATGATATCGGAGTACCCTCATTTGCTTCAAGGCCTATCCTGGGGCCGAAAAGCAATCCTTTCAGGCCAACAATGTAACCACCCGGATCTACTGTATCCTCCTGCTCCTGCCGCTGTGGCGGATCGTGGTATACCAGCGACGGGCCATCCTGGATTGCCTTTTTTGTGCCGAGAGAGATAAGGATATCCGGTCCGGCGGCGGCAGACACCATTGGGAAAAGCAGTATCAGCGTCAATAAAGATAATATAACTGTTCTTTTTTTCAGCATCTGATCAGGATCTTTGTCTGTTTTAGATAACACTAATGGTCTTCTCTTATTTAACGGCTGTCGAGCACAAATAATTTAGTTATTAAAATAAAATTATGAATATTTCACTATATGTCACCTGATTGTTTAACCGAAGCGGAGTCCTGAGATTTCTCGACATCGCTCGAAATGACAAAGATATTATTGTCATTTAACCTCAAAATATCTCGAGTCAACACCATCGGGAGATATGCCTATATGCACTCTCTTTGCGCACTTCGGACACCAGCCGACAAATGCATCCTTCTTCTTGTTCATGTATATCCTGCTGTAAACATTGCAGCATTTAAAATGTATCCCGATGAACGGCTTCTGTTCTTTTGAATTACTTCTTTCCATAGTATCTATTTAAGATGAGAACAGCCGTCTTAATTCTTCATTGAACACCTTGAATCCTTCCGAATCGAACAGTACGAATTTAATGGTTTTCAAAGAACTGCTGCCCAGGAGAAACTCAACACATTCGTTAAGCATTACCTGTGCACATAAATGTAACGACATTCCCCCGACACCGGTTCCTATGGCAGGGAATGATATCGAGTTTAGTTGCTTTTCTTCAGCCAGTTCAAGGCTGCTTATTGTTGTCTTCCTGACAAGATCTTCATCTGTCCTCAGGTCCTGCCCCATCCCGGCAGCATGGATAACGTACTCAGCCGGGAGATCACCTCCCGTCGTGATCACTGCACCTCCCACCTCGATCGGTCCCTGCTTTACAGCCTCCGTTTCAATTTCCTGTCCGCCCTTTTTCTTGATCGCGCCGGCAACACCCGAACCCATCCAGAGGTGGTTATTGGCAGCATTGACTATAGCATCAACCTTCTGGACAGTAATATCTCCCTGCTCCACTTCCAATGATCCGTTTGATATCGATACTTTCATTTCAATTACTCCAAAACATAACGATCCGAAAATTCGAATATTCTGTCACACATGTAGGTAATTCTTGTAGTACTATGCCATCTCTACCCGCGTTCGTTGGTTCGAAATGACAGAATTGCAAAAAGTGTTGTCATTTCGAGTGAAATCATCATTGCGGCAGCAATGATGATGAAACCGAGAAATCTCAGAACACAGGTGTATTACACTCATTCAGCTTTGGAACAGCTTGATATTAAATTCAAAAGTATACAAGAATGATCTAAAAGGCAAATAAAAAATACAGCCATACATTCAGCTGCCGGACTGAGTAACGGCAAAAAAAAGCTGCCTCGAACAAGGCAGCTTTAAAAATCTATTTCAATTCTGTTCTATTTGTCAAATTCCTTCAGAACGAGGATGTGATGTTCAGCAAGTTTCCTGTACTGTCTGTCATTCTTGGCCAGATTGAAATCATCAAGTGCCTTGACTTTCTGTCCGAGGCCTTTATATCCCAGGCCTCTCTCTATAAGAAGACCGCCGTGATTCTTCCTGCTGTATTTCAATCCTTCATTTGCGGATGTAACTGCCTGCTGGAATTCTCTTTTACTGTTGTGTATCTGCGCCATATAGAAGTGCGGCTGCCAGTCCCTGCCGTTTATCTGAACCGCCTGTTGAAAGGCATTAACGGCATTCTCAGCCTGTTTCGCTTCGAGATATGCTCTGCCGAGGTAGGTAAAAGTTTTACCATTTTTGTATGCCGGATCGATCTCGATAATACTGTAAAAAGTCTGCGCCGCTTGAGAGAAATTCTTCATTTTATCAAGATATAGAATACCAAGTTGATATTTAAAAGTCTTTTTGTTTGCGCCTGAAGCCAATTCAGCTGCTTTTGCATATGCTCTTTCTGCATTTGGGAAATTACCCACTTTTTCTTCAGAAATACCGAGATAGTAGAAACCTTTTGCAGTATTAGGATCCATATCAACCGCTCTTGTGCAGGCTTCTTTCATTTTTGTATAGTCTTTCTGTTTGTTGTAGACCAGCGCTAATCCGACATAACTCTCATATACAGGGTCATTCACAAGTGGATTACCTAAAGCGAGCCCTTTTTGGACGGCTTCATTATATTTACTTATCGCGTCGTTATAACGGGATATCCTGTATGCAGATTTACCATCATTAAAAAGTCCCTTTACTTCGTTGATCTTTCGGACTGTTTCGGCATCACCCTTAAGAGCTTCAGTAAGGGTTTGAAACTCCGACATTAATTTATCATGCTCTTCTTTGTGCTTATTATATGCATCGATATCATTGCTGGCACTTGCTTCACCCATTTTCGCGATCAAATCCTTAATCTGATTTGCAACCTGCTGGTATCTTTCCTGGGTTTGAGCAGACTGAGCAATTACAATACTCGAGAATACAAATACTGAAACGAGCAATGCGATAAAGGGTATAATTGTCTTTTTACGGTTTACAATTAATCCCATAACTGATACCTCCCTGAGTTATTTAAAACCAACTGATTAATTTTGTTCATATTTATTAAACAATAAAAACGGTAAAAAAGTTTAGTTTCGCGCTCTACATTAGCTTTCGCGGGATATATGATCGGGTGTTGAGGCTCCTTCTCCGGGCAATATTACAACATTGCCATTATCTTGAAGAATCGGAATAACAGTACTTTTTCAGCAACATATTATACTGAATAAAATAGAAATTTATTCCATAATTTTGACAAAAAGTCTATTAATGAACAAAAATACAGACTTACACCGCCTTGAAAGGTGTTGACCGGGAGTCTGATGGATATTTGATAATCGGTAGGGAATTCCAGAAATTTAGTATTTTCAAACCGAACCCTACATATTACGAAGAATAAGTATATAAAAATATTCTTTAGATTTCAAGCTTTTTTTGCTAAAAATGAGGAAAATAAATTCTGAAAATTGCCGAATAATAACTTGTAATAAAAGATTATTTTGTGTAAACTAACAGGCTAAACATTTTGTTTACCTGTTATGCGTTTGGAGCAATTGGTAATTCTGCCTTGGTGGATTCGTGACTGACACTGTTTGAGCTGTTCTTGCAGAGATGTAATGTTAAATGTAATTAAGAGGATTTTGTGGCAAGAATTAACAAGGAAATTTTGATCAACACTACTACCAGCGAAACGATCATCGCTATCCTTGAGAATAAATCCTTAGTTGAACTCCATATTGAACGTCCCGAGAATCAGCGGATGGTAGGAGATATTTATAAGGGTGTTGTATCAAAAGTGCTGCCGGGGATGATGGCCGCGTTTATTGATATCGGGCATGAGCAAAATGCTTTTCTCCATTTTTCCGATATAAGTTCGGATTTTTATTCGTACGATTCGGATACTACCAAAAAGCAAAGAAAGTATAAAAAACCGCCCCTTCGAAACCTGAAGGTCGAGCTTAAAGAGGGGCAGGAGATTTTTGTTCAGATCTCGAAAGAGCCCCTGGGAACTAAAGGGGCAAGAGTTACGACTGAGATCGCACTTCCCGGAAGATTTCTCGTTCTCGTACCAAATGCAAATTATATCGGTGTCTCAAAACGCATAGAGAATTTCCGCGAGAAGAAACGACTGAAAAAAATGGGCAGGGAGATCACGCCGAAGAATTTCGGAATGATTATCCGCACGGTTGCGCAGGGTAAAGATGAAAAAGTGCTAATCAAGGATTTTGAGAACCTGATGAAAGCCTGGAAATCCATCGAAACCGCATCATCCAGGAAAAAGGGTCCGGTTCTGCTTTACAAAGACATGGCGATGGCCTCCTCGATCATCAGAGACATTTTTACAAATGACATTGAGAGGGTAGTTGTCGATAATAAAAGGCTGCTTAGACGGATCAACAGTTATCTGAAAGATGCCGCGCCGAGACTGCTCGATAAAGTAGAATTCTATTCGGACCAGAAGCCTATTTTTGAAGAATTCAGTATAGAAACAGATATAAAGAACATCCTTAATCCGAAAATATGGTTGTCTCAGGGCGGGCATATAATCATCAATCAGACTGAGGCCATGGTTACGATCGATGTCAACAGCGGGAAGTATATCGGGGGAAAAGATTACGAACTGAACGCCACACGAGTGAACATGCAGGCTGCCAAGGAGCTCGCTCGACAGCTGCGCCTGAGAGATATCGGCGGGCTGATCGTTATAGATTTTATCGATGTTGCAGAAGAAAAGAACCGGAAAAAGATATTCTTTGAGCTGAAAAACGAACTGAAAAAAGACAGGGCCAAAACATCCATACTGCCTATGTCAGATTACGGACTGATCGAAATGACAAGACAGAGGATACGTCCGAGCCTACTCCATACATACAGTGATATCTGCCCGCATTGCGACGGTGTAGGCAGGATCCTTTCTAAGGAAAGTATTGTATCGAACATAGAAAGCTGGATCAAACGCTTTAAGATGGCAAGGAAGGACAGGAGGCTTATTCTGCAGATCAATCCGGAGATAGAGGAATTCCTCACTGACGGATGGAAAAGCCATCTTTATAAGCTGATGTGGAAATACTGGCTAAAGATTGATGTCGAACAGGCAAAGAATCTGAAACACGATGAATTCAGGTTTCTTACTAAAAACGATAAAAAAGACATAACAGATGAATTTATTGGTTGAATTTTAAATTATTAAACGTTATATTGTAAGTCTCTGAATTTTTAACCTGAATAAGAGTATAGAGAAAAATGTTTGCTATAGTCGAAATAAGCGGAAAACAGTTCCAAGTTCAGGAAAACGATGAACTGGTCGTTCCCAAGCTTAAAAATGAGATAGGCGATTCTATCGTTTTCGATAAAGTTCTTCTCCTGAACCAGGAAGGTAAAATTACTGTCGGTCAACCAATGGTCGAGAATGCATCAGTATCAACTACTGTATTGGAACACGGTAAAGACCAGAAAGTCGTTGTATTCAAGAAGTTTCGCAGGAATGATTACAAAAGAACGGTCGGGCACAGACAGAATTTCACCAAACTGAAAATAGAATCAATTAAGACTTCTTAGAATAAGCAGGTAGCTCAAATGGCACATAAAAAAGGTGTAGGTAGTTCCAGGAACGGCAGAGACAGCGAAGGTAAACGTCTGGGCATCAAGCGTACAGGCGGTCAGAATGCCCGATCCGGAAATATTATCGTCAGACAGAGAGGAACAAGGTTCTTCCCGGGTGAGAATGTAAGAAAAGGCGGGGATGATACTCTTTTTGCAACGGCAGACGGCAAAGTCGTATTCTCAACTCACAAAAATAATCGCAAACGCGTGAGTGTTATTCCGGAATAGCACGAAGCAGTACATAGATAAACATATAAATAGTATTAAAACGGAGGTCGTAAGATCCCCGTTTTTTTATTATAGAAACCAATACTCACCACAGAAACACCTGAAATAATAATATATGGAAGTTGGAAATTGGTAATTTGGGAATAAGTGAGAATTCGATTATAAAAATACCCATATATATACCCCAATATATTCATTTGTAGTGTAAATAGTAATCATTTATACCATTTTGGCTATTGGAATTTCGATCCAGCCGAAGGCAGAAGAATAGTTTTCAGCATCTGGTCTTACTCATATATTAATGAGTCGGTAAACTTATAATACAGATGTCAATACTTTATATAAATGGGGAGAGAAATGTGGAAATTATTGTCTATTCAACGTTATTCGTCAAACTCCGAGAATGAAAGCTTCATATTCAGTTCCGTTACGGAATCCCTGATCTGCTCGCAAAGACCGTTCCGGACGGAAGTCTCCGCGACTTTTATAGCCTTCCTGACTGCTTTTGAATTTGATTTTCCATGCGCAACTATACATAGTTTCTGAAAACCGAGAATGGGAGCGCCGCCATATTCGGTATAATCCATTCTCCTCTTCAATTCCTTCAAACCGTTTGATAACAGAGCCATTCCAAGCTTATTTCTTACTCCAGAGTCATAGGCTTTCTTGCCTAGAACATCCATTGAACCTGCGACACCCTCAAGTATCTTTATAGAGATATTACCTATCATACCCTCGCAGACTATAACGTCAGCAACACCTCTAAGAAGATCATATCCTTCAACATTCCCAATAAAATTGATTTCAGATATTCCTTTGAGTATTTTATAAACGCTGGTTAGTACATGCCCTCCTTTTGTTTCCTCGGAGCCCATATTAAGCAAAGCGATCCTCGGTTCTTTTATTCCGAGGATATTTTTTGAATAGAAGTGGCCCATAAGAGCAAAATGCACAAGATGTTTTACATTGCAGTGGATAGTAGCTCCCGCATCAAGTAACAGAGAGATGTCCGGACCGTCACTGTTAAGGTCTTTGGAAGGATAAATCGTAGCCAGGGCTCCTCTCTCAATCCCCTGTATCATGGGAATGAATTTGGATGCTGCCAAAACAACAGCGCCAGTATTACCAGCGCTTACAAGAGCGTCTGCCCTTTTTTCAGAAACAAGCTTTGCGCCGATCATTACCGGGGCATCCTGTTTAGTCTCGAGTGTTCCGCTTAATGACTCTCCCATTTCGATATTCTCATCAGTATGTATAACCTCGATCCGGCCCGGATCAATCCCTGATTTCTTCAGGTGTGGATCCATTTTTTTCTTATCTCCGATCAGGATAAATTCCGCATCCGTTTCTTTTGATACATCACTCAGGCCAGCGATTATAACTTCAGGCGCAAAATCTCCACCCATACCGTCTATTGCTATCTTCACCATTAGTCCTGTTTTCCTTCTTTCTTTTCTCTTCACACCTTTTCAATCATGTGTAAATAGTCCGTTCCAAGCTGCAGTATTTATCTCACCGGTGATTTTTACCTCTTGTTTTGACAGTAAAACATCTTTAACATACACCGGCAGCGGCAGCTCTGAAAGATTTATCTTCAGGATCGGATATTCAAGCGATAGGGCTTTATATTCTTTATTTAAAATAGTACCGAAAACATTCAATAACGCTCCTTTCAACGAGCCGCTGAAATCCACTTCTCCCTTCAGATAGTTATCCTTAACGGAAATTTTCTTCATGCTGCCGGAGATAGCACCCGCAATGGTGTGCTCGATTCTGAACATGAATATTGAACTGCTATACTCAGCACGATTTATCTTCACATTACCAAGGCTGCTTTCCAACAGTATCTCTTTCCCATTCAGGAATTCATTGATCTCTTCCCGGTCTATGATTAATTCCATTGACTGACCAAAATTGTTATTCAGATTATTACAAAAATTATATTGAATAATATAAGTCAGTATCCGGGTATATCCAAATACTGATGAAAATAATTATTTAAGCTGGTTTCAGGATAAGAAGGGCTGATCTAATTCTTTAAAGCATTCGACAAATGTCTTGATATTTCATTAATAGTATATGGTTTGTGTATGAATCCGAGTGCTCCTTTGTTCAATACATCATAAGCCTTTTCATCCTGTATATATCCACTGATAATCAGGACTTTGATCTCAGGATCTATTTCAGTAAGTTTAAAGTATGTCTCTCTACCATCCATTTTCGGCATCAGCATATCGAGCAGGACAAGATCAATCCTTGTACGATTTTCGCAAAAGATATCCAGGGCTTCGAATCCATCCTTGGCAAGCAGGACTGTATAACCGAGGTCTTCAAGCAGTTCTTTGGTCAATGTCCTGATAGATTTCTCATCATCTACAACCAGAATTGTGGCACTTCCCCGGATGATCTCATCTTTATGCTTAGCATCCTCTACCGTTTTTTCACTAGACGGGAGCCAGATTGTAAAAGTTGTTCCCTCTCCAATCCGGGTTTGAAAATCTATAAATCCGCGATGGTGCCTGACTATTCCGTAAGTAGTTGCTAATCCCAATCCGGTTCCGATACCTTCCTTCTTTGTCGTGAAAAAAGGTTCGAAGATCCTTTGTTTGACCTCATCCTTTATTCCTACTCCCGTATCGGAGATAGATAGCTGTACGTATTCACCGGGGTTTAATTCCGGAAACTCTTTTAGCTGTTTCTTAGTAACATGTACATTACGGGTTTTTATTTCTATCAGACCTCCATCCGGCATAGCATCTTTAGCATTGATTACAAGATTTGTCACTACCTGAATTATCTGGTTCTTATCTCCTTCGACAGATTTAATATCATCATCCAGGTCATACCTTACTGTGACCTTTTTCTCGAATATTTTTTCAGATACCTTAACCGTATCAGAAATAAGCCTGTTTAAATCCAGAGCTACAGGATTGAATCTGCCTCTTCGTGCAAAGCTGAGCAGCTGTTTGGTCAGCTTCGATGCTCTTTTTGAGCTGTCGGATATAGCCTTGACAGCTTTGGTCATTTTAGGATCGAGGTCTTTTGTATATGTTCTGAGTATTTCCGAATAACCGGATATTACTGCAAGTATATTATTAAAATCGTGTGCTATTCCCCCTGCAAGCCTCCCTATAGATTCGAGCTTCTGTGATTGGAAAAGCTGATCCTGCAGCCGTTTATTCTCTTCTTCAGTTTCCTTGCTTTTTGTTATATCAAATCCAAATCCTATTATCCCGATTATCTTTCCGGTAGAATCTTTGTACGGTACTTTATCGATAGACAGCCATTTAGTACCGTTATGAGTGATAACCTCCTCTATAACATTCAATTTCGGTTTACCGGTTTTTATAACAGTCTTCTCGTCTTTTTTCTGTTTTGAAGAGGATTCCGGGAAGAGATCCTTACTTTTCTTCTTAGTTATTTCTTCATGCAACATTCCGAAAAAATCCGCAAATGATTTATTCACTCTGACAAACTTGTCTTTCCTGTCTTTATAAAATATCAGTACAGGAGAGGAATCCAGAATGATCTGAAGCTCTTCGTTCTTATGCCTTAGATTTTCTTCGGACTCCAGAAGCTCACCTGTTCTCTCTGCAACCAGAATTTCCAGGCTGTCTTTAAGAATTTCAAGCTCTTTATTCTTTTCACTTAACTGCGAAACTAATTCAAGATATTTCTTAGTGGAATTCTCGTGATCATTTTTTGTAAGCATATAGTCATTGCGCAATTGATGAAGCTTGATCTCCAGAACCTCAATATTATCCTTCAGTTTCTGCTCATCCATTAAAGAAGCCTCCTTGTTCCATCTTTCTAATCTCTTCCTCAACCTCGCTCAGAATTATCTCCATTGCCTTCTCTTTGATCCCGAATTTCTCCAGACAATCGTAAACTGTCTTCACATAAGTATAAGTCGAATCTCCATACCCTATATAGTTTTTACAGCAAAAATAATCTGCAAGAAATATTATAGCGGCATTCTTGGTATGTTCATCATCTATACTGAGTGGATCATGATGCCGTGAGATCGCCATAATAATCTGATCAGGAACATCCCATGATTCGAAAACAGCCTTGCTTATATCGGTATGGTCGTATCCGATCACCTCTTTCTCGATAAGGTTCAGATTTCTCTTTTCTTCGCTCTCTCGTTCAAGAATGCTTATAAATTCCTTCTGCAGGAACTGATCAATAATAATAATACCGATATCATGCAGCAGGCCTGCTACATACATATTCTCCCCTCTTTCCAGAAACTCTCTTCTTGCGATAAGTTTGCTGAACATCGCAACCGCGACGCAGTGTTTCCAGAGTTCAAGCCTGGTATAATCAAACAGGGCCTCTGTTTTCATAAATACTTCGCAAACTTTCTGGCTAAGAGCAAGCTCTTTGACGGCTTCAAAACCGATACATACGATTGCCTCCTGAATCTCCATGATCCTTTTGGGATAACCGTATATTGCCGAGTTTGAAAGTTTAAGCAGTTTTGCTGACAGGGGTGGATCGATCTCGATAATATCCTTGAGATCCTTAGCGCTGGAATCAGGATCATTTATAACTTCAACTATACGTACTACAACCTGCCGAATTGATGATATCTCTGAATTATTTACTTTTTCAACGAGTTCTTCGATATTCATTGCCGGCTCACGTAGTTCAAAATTAGATTTCAAAAAAGTAAAAATCTAATTAAGTTAATAACAAAATTGAAATTATGCAAATAATGTTACAAATAATTGACACTCTTTTTCCCGAAATGTTTAAGACAAAAAATAAGATATCCTCTGTGAACAGTGAATATCCAATATTCTGCTGCACATAAGTGTTTCATATTTTAAGAATTATAATTACATTGGTTCAATCCCTGCTTGTTACTATATTTTGAGGTGCCATGAAGAGTTTTGACATGAAAAACATCGATCCGGGAAACCTGGGTGATATGCCTCTTGACGACTTTAAGAGCCTTGGAAACAGATTTGTCGAATGGATTTGTTCATATTTCGGGGATATCGCATCTTATCCTGTACTTTCAACTTCAAAACCGGGCGATATCAGAAATGCTCTTCCCGGAAATCCTCCGGAATACTCCGAATCATTTAACGATATAATAAAAGATCTCGACAATATAATCATGCCGGGTATTACACATTGGAACCATCCAAATTTTAATGCATATTTTTCTAACACTGGTTCCGGCCCGGCTGTTCTGGCTGATCTTGTCACAGCTGCACTGAATGTAAATGTAATGCTCTGGAAAACCTCTCCGTCTGCAACGGAGCTGGAAGAAACTGTTATGGAATGGATGAGGCAACTTCTCGGACTGCCTGATGGATTCTTCGGAATGATCATTGATACCGCATCTACCGCGACGTTCACTTCTATAGTGGCAGCTAGAGAAAATGTGCCGGGATTGAATATAAGGCTGAAAGGATTTGCCGGCGTAGAAGGCCTGAAACCAATGATACTATACTGCTCGGACCAGGCGCATTCTTCAGTGGAAAAGGGAGCAGTAGCAGCGGGAATCGGCCTTGAAAACGTCAGGAAGATAAAAAGCGACGAGAATTTCTCAATTATCACTTCTGAGCTTGAAAAAAACATAAGGGCAGATATCAATAACGGAAAACTTCCCTTTGTTGTAGTTTCTACTATCGGTACAACGTCAACAACAAGTATCGATCCTGTACCCGAGATCGGCAGAATTTCCAGAAAATACGGGCTATGGCATCACGTTGACGGAGCTTATGCCGGAGTGGTTTCGATCGTTCCGGAAAGAAGATCGCTCATGGATGGATTTGAAAATGTCGATTCTTATGTTACTAATCCGCACAAATGGCTTTTCGCCCCTATCGATACAAGCCTGATCTTCTATAGGGATCCCGAAAAAGTAAGGTCTGCATTCAGCATCGTGCCTGAATATCTGAAAACAGCCGAATCCTCAGAGACGATCGATTACATGAATTACGGTATCCAGCTCGGAAGAAGATTCCGGGCATTGAAACTCTGGTTCATATTGCGTTATTTCGGGAGACAAGGCCTGATAAACAGGCTTCGGGACCATCTCAGAATTTCCCTGATGTTCAGGGATTTCATCGAAGAGAGTGAGGATTTCGAGCTTATGGCACCGGTTCCATTCAGCGTTATTTGTTTCAGGTTTAATCCGGGGAGGAAAATCAGCGATGAGGATGAGCTTGAAAAGATAAATTCTGATCTAATGGAGAAGATAAATTCAACCGGTAAACTATTCCTCTCGCACACTAAGTTGAGAGGGAAATACATAATACGGTATGCCGTGGGTAATATCAATACCAATGAAGATCATATAAAGAAAGCATGGGAGCTGATCAGTAGTTCTGCTGAAGCCGGCAGCTGATCACTTTCGAATATTTATTCAGGATAGTCAATATGCACGTTACTTTCTATGGCGGTGTTAGAGAAGTTACTGGTTCCATGCATCTGCTGAATACAGGTACAGACAGGATCCTCATCGATTGCGGGCTTTTCCAGGGAAGAAGAAAGGAGAGTGCCGAGAA
This sequence comes from bacterium, assembly GCA_028278455.1. Classification (GTDB taxonomy): domain Bacteria; phylum SM23-31; class SM23-31; order SM23-31; family SM23-31; genus JANQEH01. The sequence goes on along the minus strand of JANQEH010000148.1, from coordinate 16,560 downwards.
GAACAGGATATTACCGATCGATCCTGCTGCTCTTTCCAATGTTCTACTCACACATGCGCATATCGACCATTCCGGAAGACTCCCTATACTCGTTAAAAATAATTTCCGGGGCAGGATAATTTGCACCCGGACAACCATGGATGAATGCGGTTTTCTGCTGATGGACAGCGCTCATATACAGGAATCGGACGCCGATTATCTTAATTATAAATCTCTGAGAGGTTTTCTATATGAATTAAAGCAGAATAAAAAGACTAAAAAAGTATCCAACCGGGAGATAAACCGGATCAAGAAACTTCTCAAGAAAGACAAGAATGAGCTGAACCGAGATGAAATAGTCAGTTTACAAAGTAAATATAATCTCAACAGGGTGGTACCGCTGTACACTAAGGGTGATGCTGAAGACACATTAGAACAGTTTGACAGTTATCCTTACAAGCATGATATCGAGATAGGAGAAGACACAAGTTGCAGGTTTTATGATGCAGGACATATCCTCGGATCTTCTCTGGTACTGGTTAAAATCAAAAAGAATGACACAACTAAAAATATTCTATTTTCCGGTGATATAGGCAGGTTTAATCAACCTATTCTCAAGGATCCAACCCTTGAATTCGATGAAGGGGACAGGGATATCGACTTACTTGTTATGGAGAGCACTTACGGTGACCGCCTGCATGACTCACACGACAATACATATAACCTGCTAAAAGAAACGCTGAAATCCACTCATGAGAAGGGTGGTTCAGTTGTAATTCCTTCATTTGCCCTCGGAAGAACACAGGAGATTATTTACGTTCTGCACGAGCTGTATGATAGCGGTGATGTCCCAAAAATGCCGATTTTTGTAGACAGCCCGCTTGGGGTTAACCTGACAAAGGTGTTCGGAGAGCATCCTGAGTGCTACGACCAGGAATCGCATGAGACATTCCTCCAAAAAGGGAAGAATCCCTTTATGTTCAGGCACATCACCTACGTCAAGAGTGTACAGGATTCCATGAAATTGATGCGCAATACTGATCCTCACATTGTAATATCATCCTCCGGAATGTGCGAAGCAGGCAGGATTCTCCATCACCTGAGGTATAAAATACATGATCCAAGAAACACAGTCCTGATAGTTGGCTTTATGGCGAGGAATACCCTCGGAAGGAAAATTCTCGAACTCGGATTAGAAAAGAAAAGTACCGGGAACAATTCACCCGATCCATTAGTCAAAATCTATGGTAAAATGTACCCTCTGAGGGCGGAAGTAATACAGCTTGGAGGATTCAGCGCTCACGGTGACAGGGATGAAATGACGAAATTCATTACCGATTCCAACCTGAACATCAAGAGAATAGTCCTGGTTCACGGTGAAGAAGAACAGATGATAAAATTTGGTGAGCACCTTAGGAAAGTAACGGGAAAGGATATAGTCCTGCCGTACATGGGAGACAGTGTTTTCCTGTGATTCTGCAGTAATTCAATAGTTTACATACTTATATAAGTAACATGAAAAAAACTCTTAAAACACTTTTACTATTATGTATTCTTCTGACCACCTCCTGCGCAGATAACCTTACTGAAGAACCGGTTTTTCCCTTTCCCGGGAAAGACGGCTCAATCCTTTTGAAAAACGGCATGTCCCTTACACCGGCAGGAACGTCAATCGAAATTGAAGGCAGACCTGCAACTGCCGCAATGAGCCCCGACAGAAAATACTATGCAGTATTCACAGAAAACCCGGACGGATATCGACTTTCTGTTTATGAAACTGAAGGATTCAATGCAGTTTCGCTAAATGAGTTGGCAGAACCATTAAGCGGTTTATGCTTTGATAACTCCGGGAATAGGCTTTATACCCTTGCAGGTAATAAAGGTATTATCCTGTTATACTCATTTTCCGGTGGCAGAATCGAACCAGAGAATGAGATAAAGATTTCTCTCGAGGCTGCAGAAGAGCATTTTTTTGCTGGGCTTGCAGTTTCAGGTGATGATCAACATCTCGCAACTGCTGACATTAAGTCTAAAGAATTAATAATTATTGACCTGGATAATGGCTCTGTAATAAATAATTTCAGTCTGACAGAACCTGTAAGTTCTGTAGCTTTCTCACCCGATGGCGGAAGTATATTTGCATCCGTACCACATGAAAATGCTGTAATTCAGATCGACATCGAAACCGGAAGTGTGATAAGGACAATCGATGTGTCGTTAGTTAAAGAAGGACCACCCGGCGCATTTCCTATGTCAATCGCTATATCATCCGATGGCAGAGCGCTGTATTGCGCTAATGCGGGTTATAACAGCATCGCTGTAGTGGATATCAATTCGGATCCCGGCAGAATTACCGGACATATACCTACAGATTATTTTCCCATCAGTGTAATTGAGTCAGGAGACCGTCTGCTGATAGCATCAGCTGGTACTAATCATACCGGAAAAATAACGTCTGTTGAGATTTCCGGTGAACCTCAATTTGACGACACAACTGAACAGGTACATATAAACAACAGAACCGGAGCAGTTGAAGAAAACATCAAGTTCGGGATCGGGGTGAAATATCCTCGAGCAGTACCTGAAAAGACCGGAGAGCCATCGCTGATTAAAAATGTATTCTTTATTATACTGAAAAAGAGCATAACAGGTGATCGTACTGGATCAAACTTTTCGAAACTTGCTTCGGAATATACCCTGATTGATAACTATTACCCTGTTGGAAACTCTGCACAGAATGGAATGATGTGGAAAACAGCAGGTGCCTCCGGAGATATGTATCTGTCCAGGTTCATGAAATCTTTTAAAACGGATATACCTTTTCCCGGAAATGATGATCCAAACCTTGCCCATATAAGATTTCTCTGGGATGAAGCGGCCGATAAAGGAGTAACCTGCAATATGTACCGTATCCCTGGTCATACATTCAGCGAACTGCTGGAAACTGTTACCGGTAATTCACCGTCTCAGCTGAATTTAGTATATCTGACCGAAAACAGCAAGGACGCGGACCGGGAACTCGGAAGGATTATTGAGACTGTTTCATCTGCCGGCATCTGGGAGACCACCGCAGTTTTCGTTACGGAGAATCACATGGATGATCCTGGTAACAGCAGGTCTTCCGCTCTCGTTATATCCCCTTTTGCGAAAAAAGGATATATAGAAGATGACTTGTATAATTGTCTCGATATTTTAAGAACGATAGAGCTGATGCTCGGACTCGAACCGCTGACACATTTCGATGCTGCGGCAAAGCCACTTTCCCCAGTCTTCCATGAGAATCCTGTCTTTTCCCCTTACAAAGCGGTAAATAAATAGTCCTAAACTGGCTAAAATCCGTCATTATTTAAAATCCGTCATTATTACAGATACATTATTCCATCGATCCTGATGAATGACCATTCCGTTTTTCTCACGGAGGCAGGAATCCAGTGTCTTTGTAACCAGCTTGAAGTGTCCTATTAAATTAGTGTTCGGGAGAGAGTTATAAAAGTTCAACGGAATAAAGTCTTTCGCATGTCTGTATAAAGAACACGGCAACAATCACCATGGAGAAAACATGAAGTACTATTTACAGCTTAAGGGAAAACGAAATATAATTTTTCAGTTTTTAAATGTTTTCAGTCTCTCATTACTGACAGGCTGCGGGAGCGATTCTGTCTCTCCTTACGGATCAGAAGGCACAGACAGCAAGGTAGCTTATGTCTCTGAATCTCTCGAAACCTCAGAGATATACCTGATGAATATCGATGGAACCGAGAAGACAAATATCTGTGAGGGTACCACCCCCGCCTGGTCCCCGGATGGGACGAAGATCGCCTACGGCACAGTCAACGAATGTTCTCGCGGGATCATGATAATGAATGCAGACGGCACCGGACAGACAAGGATCACCAACAGTGTAGGAGTGGCATGGGGCGCAGATGAGGGCCCGAAATGGTCCCCGGACGGGACAAGGATAGCATTCCTGAAGTATTATATCCAGAATATAGGAATATACAGCTGCAATCCGGATGGTACAGATGAGAAACATCTGACTGATAATTCTTTCCAGAACACCGAGTTCCAATGGTCTCCCGACAGTCAGCACATTATTTTCGTTACCGACATGAACGGTGACCGCGATATCTACCTGATGGAACATGACGGATCCAATCAGACTAACCTGACAAACGATCCGGGAGATGACTGCAGTCCGTGTTTCTCACCGGATGGAGGTACAATAATTTTCGTGTCCGATCGCAGTGGAAACCGGGATATATATTCAATGAATTTGAGCGGTGGAAATGTAACGAATCTGACTAATACCGGAACAGAAGTCGAATATACACCGAGGTACTCACCGGACGGCCTGAGGATAACCTACACAAGGAGAGAGGTGGAGAATACATCTGCAAACCTCTACATCATGAATGCGGACGGTAGTGGAAGTAAAGCCTTACTTGAGGAACAGATAGACGATGTGGAGGGTCCGGTCTGGTTTGATAACGGTAACAAGATCGCATTTACTTTGACCAGATTCAGATGCACTGAACAGAATTATACTTCGAGTATCTGTGTTGTGAACAGGGACGGTACCGGATACAATGCCATTACTGCCACTGACGTCAGAAATTACAGGTTCTCGATCTCGCGGGGGTATTAATCCGGCGATTATAGACAGGAACAAATAGATGTAATCCTGTTCATATAATACAACAATGTCAGTGCTGAGGTTTCTCGGCTCAGTCCCGGTAAAAAGCATCCGGGACACCGCTCGAAATGACAGTTAATTAGTATAATTCTCGTCTATCCCGTAGAAGGCTTGAGCGAAATGACGACTCTTTATCCGTCGTTCACTCGAAAGCGGAGTCCAGAATATGCACTAAACAAAGACACTGGATTCCAGCTAAAAAATGCCCGGAAGACAAAGGGTAAACTGGGAACGACAGGTGTTGATATGTAAGTTGAGATGTATTCTTTTAGTGGAACAGACATTCCTGTCCGTCATTTCGAGCGAAGTCGAGAAACCTCAGAAAGGATCAACGGAATTTACATGAGGGGGTGACAATGAAAAAATTATTGTATCTCAGTACAGTATTAATTCTCTTCTCCTGCGGATTGAATGCACTCTTCGAACCGGAACTGTCCCCGCAGCTTAAAACTCTGATTGCTTATGAATATCCGGTTAACGGAACATGTCAGATCTGCACCATAAATCCAGATGGGAGTGATCCGAAGGTTTTAACCTCGGGAACGAAGAATTGTTTTGCTCCTGTATGGTCACCGAGTGGGACAGCAATTGCTTTTATTGCCGACAAGAATCTCTATATATATGATACTGCAAGTTATCTTGAGTACAATATAACAAATAATCAAATGGAGCCTTATAATATTTCATGGAGTCCGGATGGTAAAATACTTGCTTTCAGATCGAAGCAGGGTGGATATAATGAAATTTTTACCGTTAATGTTGATGGTTCCGGTTTAAAGCAGATCACTTCCTGCACTCATTCCTCCAATGCTTTTCCATCATGGTCTCCCGACGGCGGAAAAATCGTATACGTTTCTAATAGAAATATATTTTGTATAGATCCCGGCGGCACAGAAACCACACAGCTTACTCTTGATGAAGAAAATAAGTGGTTTCCTAAATACTCTCCTGATGGGCTAAAAATCTATTATTATTCTGGAGGGGATATCCGGGTGATGAATCATGACGGCAGCGATAATACCAATCTTACAGAAGATCTTGGTGGAGGCATATTTTTTTCCCTATCTCTTGATGGATCGAAGATCGCGTATGCATACGGCTATGATATATGGATTATGGATGCTGATGGGAGCAATAAGACAAATTTGACTGATGATATTTTTGTCAATGATGATCCGCGATGGTCACCCGATGGTGAATGGATCGTTTATACCGTCTCAACGGAAGATCCTTTATCGAGCGGTCCTTCTATCTCTGATGAGTACTATTCATTAATAGCAATTTTTAAATCGGACGGCTCTGAAAAACAAGATCTTACTCCAAAAAGGGATTCGATTATAATGACATACGGCGCGTCATTTTCTCCGTATATTGACTGGTAATGGATGAGATAAACTAATAAGAGTATAAATCCAGGTAATCATTAAATATGGAAATAACATACATAAGTAATAAAATGAGACAATGTGCTGAGATTTCTCGGCTCCGTCCCGGCAAAAAGAATCCGGGACTTCGCTCGAAATGACACCTTTTGTACGTCGTTCACTCAAAAGCGGAGTCCAGAATATGCACTAAACAAAGACACTGGATTCCAGCTAAAAAATGCCCGGAAGACAAAGTGTAAGCTGGGAACGACAGGTGTTGGTATGTAAAGTCGAGATGTATTCTTTTAGTGGAACAGACATTCCTGTCCGTCATTTCGAGCTCACCGCTGGATTGTAAGAAAATTGGGCTATTATATGTATAATGAATTTGGTTTTACATAGACACTGGATTCCCGCCTTTGCGGAAACGACGATTAATAATTTGTGTTAAGGAATGTAAAAATTCAACCTGTCATTTCGATTGAAGTCCTGAGCCTGCGAAGGACGAAATAGAGAAACCTCAGAAAGGATTAACGAAATCCACCTGAAGGGGGGCCATAAAAAAGCCCCGCGGTAGCGGGGCTTTTTTATCACATATAATTACCAGACTCTATTTCTTATCCGGTTTTTCTTTCTTTTCTTTGTATTTCTCAGGGCTCATGACATACATATCCATCCACTGCACCCAGCGAGCCCACATATCGAGCTGTGTCTCTACAGTGATCGGTCCGTGATGCTCGTAAGGATAAACGTACAGGGATGTCGTTTTTCCCAGGCTGTTTAATGCATGGAACATCCTCTCGGAGTTTATCAGGAACGTTCCGGTGTTTGCATCGTCCTGCCCGTGGTACATCAACAGCGCGCCGTTCATCTGGTTCGCCCAGAGCAGCGGGGACATCGAAATATAAACCTCGCGGGCATCCCAGAACCACCTTCTCTCGGACTGGAATGTAACCGGGGTGAGTGTCCTGTTGTAGTTTCCGTCCCCCGCGATTCCCGCCTTGAAGAATGGTGTATGGATCATCGCATTAGCAGTTCCGAACGCGCCGTAGCTATGCCCGCCAAGTCCGAGTTTATCGCGGTCGATCACCCCCATTTTATCGAAATAATCAATCACCGCCCACATGTTGTTCCGAAGATCAGGTACGTAATTGTTGTTCATCTTTCCGCTTTCGCCGATTATCGGGCAGTCGGGATAAATGATTGCATAACCGAGTTGTGAGAAGTAATCCCATGAGCGGGCCGAAGTTCTCGGGAATGAATTCTTGTTGTATCTGCTCCTGCTCTCGTCGTAATTTTTCTGACTTGTATATTCACGCGGATAGAACCAGACCAGCGCCGGAAGCTTTGTGCCCGAACGGTAATTAGCCGGAAGGACCAGTCTCGCCCAGAACTTGATACCATCTACCCGGGTTATCTCGTGATATGATCTCTGCAATCCTGAGATTTCCGGTGTGTGGTTCGTATTGTTCGTGAGTTTCTTCAGGGACTTCGTGCGCAGATTCATCACGTATGTATCCCGATGCATTGTCGGAGATTCCCTTGTTATAATCAGTTCCCCGAAACTATTATCAACCGGTATCAGGTGATTCTCGTAAATATCAGGCGAGCTCTCGAAGATCCTTGTTTTATCGCTGCTCCTTATGTTTACTCTCTCGATAAACGGTTTCGGGGCCTCTTCTTCAGGTTTTTTGGAGATAACTGTTCCCTGCAGGAAAACGCTGCCTCCTGCATCCATTCTGACAGCCGATTCGCCGTTTGGAAGTTCATAGGTCATCAGGGTCACCCTGTTAGGATCACGATATCCGCCGGATCCTTTACGTTTATCTATTGTATAGACCTGGTCTTTGTTATTCATGTGGACTGCAAAAATATGTCTCTTACCGTCATCAGTCTGCGTCATGAACATGATATCGGCTTCCGCGCTGTAATCGAGGCTGCCGATCCTCTTCTCGCTCTCATATATTACTTCTTTGCTGTCATCGTCGAACGGAGGCTTCCATAGCATTACCCTGTCCATACTTTTCTTTTCCTCGTCCGAATCCTCTTCTTCATCTTCGTCGCCTTCCTTTCTGGGTTCCATCTCGAGGTAACTTATCCCGGCTCCATCCGCACGCCAGGTGATACTGCGCTTGTTATTGTCACCTCTGCTTCCGCTCCCTCCTACAGTAGCTTCACGCAGTTCGGTTTTGGTCACTTCCACCATTTTCTGGCCTTCCATATCCCATATCTCATTCACGCTGCCGAAACGGGATGCCGGTGTAATATATGAAAATGGTTTCTGCATCATCGAAACATAAACATACATTCCGTCAGGGGATAGATCGATCGATTTGAACATTGCAGGCTCACCGAGCTTCTTGACTTTACCGTTCTTTACGGTTACAAGCGCAAGCTGGCCTGTTGAATAATACTCGAGCAGGTTCTTGTCATGCATTGTCTGAAGCAGGAAAGGATATGTTCTGGTCGGTGTTTTCTTCGTTGTCACGCGTACTTTCGGCTCTGTCGCAACTGCGGGCTCTACCGGTTCCGGGCCTCTCTTATCCGGTACAAGAACGGTGAGGATATACTGTCCATCGGCAGACCAGTCAAAACCGGTTACCCATGTTGCGAGAACCGGATTTTTTGTAACTCTTTTGGATTTACCGTTAGTTACGTCAGCAACCCAGATCTCGGTCTTGTCATCAAAGAGAGCAAAATATGCGACTTGCGATCCATCCGGTGACCATGAAGTACCGTTTACACTCGTACAGTTCTTAGGCAGCTGAACCTCGGTCCAGGTTTCGTTCTTCCAGTTGAACACCTTGAATCCGGCTGAGTATCTAGTAGTCATTCGCCTCGACCTGTTCGCCATGTAATCGAATTCCATCTCACCGAGTACGTAGAATGGTTTCGCCATAACGTCTATCGGGATTATACCCGATGGCACCGGTACCAGGAAATTCTCGCCATCAGGGCCGAGATTTCTGAGTGTTATATTTTTGTAGTTCTCGTTGAGAACAAGGTTTTTGATGTCATCCGGCGGTTCGAGATATTTTTCCTCAGTCAGAATCTCTTTCTGAGCAAAGACCGGGAAACTTGAAAAGACCACCGCGCAGATGATCAGCAGAAGAATTGCGGAATATCCGGCTTTTCGTTTCATTAAAATACTCCTCCCATTAAGTTCAATTATGAACAGATATAATACGGTTAGTTATCAGAGTTATCTGCCCCATTGGGCAAAAGAAAGGTTGAAATCATATATTGTTCGAAATAGCTTAGCCTGAAGAATTTGAAAATACAGATAATAAATATACAATGATTTATATATATATACAAAGTTTTCGGTGAAATATTTAAAAACGAGGTTACTTGTATCCATACAACCACAAGATCAGCATAGAAACCATCAAATAGCTTATCTGAATTCAAAAGACTCTATCCTTTAGGATTATAAAATCTGCACACCTTGATCAGTAAGCAGGTCTACCCCGCGAAGGCGGTGATCAAGTGTCTCTTAAGTGATAATTATTCTGGATTCCTGACTGCGCGGAAACGATGTGATGAGGATTTCTCGATGGACAATTGGATAGAAACTCAACAGGAGTTGAGAGATTTATCGCACTATTTTTGATTGATTGTTATGAACGGGAGCTATGGATTGATAGAACTCCTACCGTATCCCAATTGTATCGGGAAGTACATCGATCTCTTTCAGCCTCAGTTTTATCTCGATCGAATCGACACGGGCTCTGACAAATTCGTATTGCGGGCCCGCCTGCATATGCTCGAGAAAACTTCTCATGTATTCAAGAGATTTTGCAGTGTCCCTCAGGGCGTCATAGATCATCCCTATCTGGAGATATGCCTCCGGTGCGATCTTATCATTGATTTGCAGAGCCATGTTGAACTGCTTTATCGCAAGAAAGCGTTTTCCCTGGTTATCGAATACACTGCCCAGGCCAATCTGCCCCTCGAGCAATGCTGGATTGATGTTTATGGCATTTCTGAATTCTGTTTCTGCAGAATCAAGCTCACCCTTGTTCAGGTGATAGTATCCCAGGTCGACATAAGACCAGTAAAACTCGGGATCGATCTCCTTGATCTTTTCAAATTCTCTCCTGCTCTGCTCAAAATCGAGCAGACGTGCATGAAGATAGAGATAGACCGGATTTTCCGGATCGATGTTCTTCAGATCATCGTAGACTGTCCTGATAGAATCCTCTTTCCCCATAGCAAGGTACATATCCTGAATCTTCACGTGTGACGGTACAAAATCCGGATAGTTTTCCAGTGAAGTCTTGAGGTAAATCAGCGCTCTTTTTAACCTGCCGAGGTTAGCCAGGCGCACTGCCTCATTATAGTAGACTTTTGCAGTCCGTATTTCTGCCTGTGTCGGCCCATTTACCGCTTCTGAAATGATCTCCTCGTACTGCAGTTGAGAATCGGCATATACCGGTGTTGTATCGCTCCATAGAAGATTGACGATAAAGACACCGAATACGATCACCACCACCGTCGAGATCAGGATCTCTATTTTGTGGTCTTCAAAATTCATGCTGTTACAATTATCGGGAATTCCGCCTGATTTCTTCATTTTCAAAGTAAAATTTGTTGGAAAAGATACAGCTCCGGTATTGTCAGGAAGATTCTAAAAGATCAGTGATGAAATAGCGGCTGCAAAATACTAAAGATACTACTTTCTATTCTCATAAGCAGTTTTTATCCACCCGATCAGCTCATCATCAATATCCGAAGGATCAATCAATGACACTTGGCAGGTCATCTGGGCAGGATCAAAATTCTTTACTTTTTCCAGCTTTCCAGTAAGCTCAACATCCGGGATTCTTAAGCCTAAATCAAGCCTTCCCGCAGAAGTAGACTGTACAGTCCCGAATTTCCTGCCGCAGCTCAACGTAACGCATGTCTTTCTCGGCAGGATCTCGATATCATCTGCAATCCGGGAAATTTCAGCGATAAGCCTGTCGTAGACCGGGCGAAGTCCTTCTTTCTTCCCTGAGAACTGTGCATCGACCATTTCATCTCCGGTTTTCGGACCGCCTTCCGCTGCCTCTTTCGCCTTGTTGACCACCATCAGGGAATAACCGTGTGTCATACCATGTTCCTTTTTCAGCCAGTCAACCCTCTGTTTATGTCCGTCGAGAGGACAATCCTTTATTACCTCCAGCCACTCATCGAGGCTTTTGCCGGTTTTTTCCGGGAAATTCCTGATCATTGATTCCATCATTTTTGCCGGATCTGTTTTTGCCATGGTGTTTCCTTTTAAATTAGAACATTAATGTAAAACAATCAGATCGCCTGACTTAATAATTACATCTCCCTTTTATCTCTCCCACCAGAGGCAGTTCTGGCCCATTGTAGGGAGAGCACATTTATTCGTCATCCTGAATTTATTTCAGGATCTGAAATACAAAGATTCTGAATCAAGTACAGAATGACAAGAAAAGTATAAGCAAGGATATTGCTTTATTAGCATTAACTTAACTATCGGGGATCTCCCGGATTGAATGATATTAATACATTTGATTAATATCAACATCAAAATAGGACAAAATATCCCTTTCCGGGTGAGTATACTCTCACCCGGTCAGGATTCTATGTTCGAAATTTAAACCGAAGTAGACAAAAAAATAATTTAGAAATTCTTCGGGTCGATCCTCCAAGCGATGACCGTACCTGCAAGCGCCCACGTGATCACATTATCATATGCGACGATGATAACGTAACTCATCGGGTACAGCATCCAGTTCCACATCATCAGATCGGAAAAGACAGCAATAAAGACTCCGAAGAAGGTAACGAACAATACGCGTTGGCCGTACCGAAGCAGCTTGTTATCTGATGTCATTGACAGCATCCAGGCTACGATCGTTGCGGCGATAAAGTTAAAGATAAATCCAAACACGAACTGGCTCGGGCTCATCTGTGTACTTGCGCCCTCTCTGTAAACCATGAACGGCACGCGCGGACCTGCCTCGAGTTTCTGTGCCAGAGTCGAGTCGGCATTCGCTCTTCCCGGATAAAAATACACACCGGTCTCTTCGATGTTGTCTTTGAGGACTTCGACTACGGCATCTTCATTGGGAATATCAGACATGGTCATATCGTGAAAGGGGAGAACTACCCATGACAGAAAAGTCCAGACAAAGATAACAACAGCACCTAAGAATCCGGCGACAAAGATTCTGCTATCCATATACTTCCTCCTGACAGAAAATTTATTTTTTTCCTTATACGCAGTAAAAGTATAATTGTTACAAAACGAAATGTCAAGAAGTTTATTTTTTACTTAGTAAATACTAATCAACAATATCTTCTTGTGGAACTCTACTAAAATAATGTGAAAGCTTATCACGCAATTCATTTCGCGAAGTTATTGATAATTGAAGACATTTATTTAAAGGAGGGCTTTCTCTATTAGATCCGTATTTTATCTTTACTCTAAAAATCTTGCCAAAATCAATCATATGATGCTTAGTTGTAATTACTTCTCCATTACGATTTATATTATATTCTGGAAAAATTGGATCTGATTCATATATAAAGAAATTATACAGTACATATTCTAAACCAGCATTCATTCTCTGAGCTTGTTCTTCAGGAGGAATATTTTCCCAAGCTCTTGGATGCAGACCCTGATTTGGAAACATCTTGCGATTAATTCTTGTTAAGTCTTCTGCTAAATGAGGATTACCTAAAAATCCTTGTCTTATTTGCAGAATGGGAGTAATAAGTATAGAGCTTTTATTTTTTTCAAATTCACAACAAGGAGTAAGTACAGCACAATAATCTGTATAACTTATATTAATAGATTCTAGATTTTTAAATAGAACTTGCGGTGAGTTCCCACCGGTTATAATAGGATAGGCAGATATATAACCCTTCAAAACATCCCCAAATCTTAAAGTACCCTCAATATCACCATGATAAAACATATCTATAATTATTCCTCTAAGTAGTATTTATCGTAATCATGAAAACCTTTGGGAGATATTCTTTGAGAATGTGTTAAAAAATCTTTATTGACTTTAATCTCTGTAACACCAATAAATCTGTTATCTAATGATAATCTTACGGTAATTTCGTATTTATCAAGAGGATAGTGTATCTCTTTATAATTATCCGATTTCAAATCCGAACCTGTATCACTCGTAGTTCTATGGGTAGAATGGTAAGAACTTATTTTATTCATTTTGTTTTCCCTTTCTTTTTAGGTCTTCTCATCCATTCTTTAACGGGCTCCTTGATGGTCTTTTCATATTCTTTGGATATTATATCATGCAGCATATCAGTCATTGCAAGGCATTCATTTGGTTCAATATTGTGTGTAAAACCATCAAAATCTAGTATATATGTAGGCTTTTCTTTGTTGAACTTGAGAGTTTCCTTATATCTTAGATAATGTTTGCCAATCTTACTTATGGTAAAAAATTCCATCTCATCAGAATTCTTTAGATTAAATCTACTAATTGGCAAAACGGTTTTATAAAATTTTCTGAATTCAGCATTATCCCTTTTGGGAATTGGGCATTCATCAATATACCTAAGCCCAATTCTATTAATTTTGGGTACAAGAAGTACTTCGAAAAAGTTATCAAGAACATTTTGTATAATATCTCTAAATCTATCCGAAGATTGTTTGTTATTATAAGTTTTATGGAGAGTTGAAGTAATAGCTAACATATTACTTTCAATATTTAATCTATAACCTTTCTCGGATTCAAATTGCCATATTTTATTTCCAGATGTCTCATCTTGAGGGCTAATAAAATCTTCAATTTTATGTTGAGCTCCTAGGTCAACATATGTAATCTGTTTTCTAAAAATCAAAGCTGATTCAGGAAAATCTTTGATAATTCTTTGTTGAATTTTTCCAATGTGATTTTCAATATAGAATAAATTAGGATATCTAATTTGAAAAATTACTTCTCTAACAGTAGGATTTTTAAATACTTCTTTGATTGCCATCTTAATGAGTTGGGATGATATGACCTTAATATAAATTAATCAAAAATATTAATAAATCAAATTCAATTATATTATTAATGATTAGAAAACATACTTTGTTCCATTAACAAAGCAATATGGGATGAGCAACCTAATTTGTATTCCAAAATAATATATAAAATAATGAATAGAAAATAAATAGATAAATGTCATTTCCTATTAATATTATTGCTAAATAAATCCCTGCATTGTAACAGGAATTTTGAAAAATATAATACCAGCATTGACCTACTCTTTCACATCATAAATATGCATTACCGTTCTATTGCTTTGCATAAGGGTAAGTTAAGAAAAAATTAATACTGTTAATAAATATACCATCAAGGCTCAGGTATGGATGATATACTTATTTGATCACTGCCATTTTCATGGTCTTGGTATAATTCCCGGCTACGATCCGGTATAAATATGTACCGCTTGCCAGCTTGCTTGCATCGAACTTCACGCTGTGATACCCGGCTGATTGATAGCCGTCTACAAGCCTTGCAACTTCCTGCCCTGAAACATTATAGACAGTGAGGGTGACTTTTTCGGCTTTAGGCAGCTGGTAACTGATGTTTGTAACCGGATTAAAAGGATTCGGGAAATTCTGAGCAAGATCAAAATTATCCGGAACTATATCGCGGGTATCGGCCGTTTTACCCGGTCCGCCGCCGCCTCCAAACGGAATGACTGTCACTTCGAAGATGGATGATGTTCTTGAAGAGGCCGCTCCGTTGGTAACGTAGACTCTCAACTCAAAGTCGACATCCATATAACAGGCATATGTCGAACTCGTAGCGCCTGAAATATTGTACCATGCTCCGCCGTCTTCCGACATTTTCCATTGATAAGTGTTATAATCCGGATTTCCTCCGGTTACGTTTGCTGTCCAGTTACCCTGTTCTTCAATAGCCTGTATTTCATCATCACCTGTTATTGTTACACTTGTAATCGGAGGATTAGACGGTGCATCATCAGAATCAGCATAGATCGTATGATATACCGAATCGATATCTATAGTCTGTTTTTTATCCCAGCCTGCAGTCTGATATTGTGATAAAGGCTCAGGGCAGGAAAAAGCATTAGATGAGACTACTATTTTTACATCCTGATCATTATAGTTGATCCATGATGTGTATAAAGGACCGGAATTCTCCATGGGACCCTGGGCATTCTCCAGAAACTCATCATCATCATTAGATGTCTGGCTCACCCAGTTGCCGCTTACTTTGTAAAAGATCTCGACTTTTCTCCACAAGTAACCGTTATCCTCATAGAACATATGAGAATAAGAGGACGGAACTCTCAGACAATTATACCAGTTTATTTCTCCTATACCACTGTTCTTAGCTCTTATCTGCAATTGTGAACCATTCCACCCCCATTCATACTGAGCATGAGCGTGGATATAAATTCCCTTGTAATCTACTTCTTCCTGTGTGCTTGTATTTTCAGCATAAAGCCAATAATACGCGTTCTGACCCTGTGCTGATACTGCAGAGGCAGTTAATGTTACTAAAAACAACGCTAATAAACCTATAAATAATGTACGTTTCTTTGAATACATTTTATCCTCCATCGATTTGGAGACATTAAAGGTTTAAAAACCGACATTTACTTATACCTGAGCCTGTGATGATATAAAACACTTCCTGTTGAGCTTGATTTACATGTTATGCTTTAAAAAATATAGTACGTAAGCATCCGGAATTGGAACAGAACTAACTATTCCTATGCACGGAATCAACTTATTGTTAGTGAAGGTGGCTCAGTTGAGATATGGAAATAACTGCTGTCAGATTAGTTTAATGAAGCTTTAGGATTGATTACCGGGCTCTATTCCCGGTTGAAAGATTGTTTTCCCGATCATTTTAGTGTTAGACTTTTATTAGACTACTTCTTTTTTGCTTAATAGTCAACCTTTTTCTATTAAGACTGTTCATAAAGGGGTAATTGAAAATCTATCAGAAGATATCCGTTATGCATTCCATACACTGTTTAGAATCAGTATATAGCCGGATAAATTTCGATGAAGATTCGAGATTCCTGTCAGGAAATTCTATTAGTAGTCTGCTAATAAAAAACCCCTGCATGGTAACAGGGGTTTTGAAAAATAAAATACCCGGCAACGACCTACTCTCCCACATCACAATGATGCAGTACCATCGGCGCTGGAGGGCTTAACTACTCTGTTCGGGATGGGAAGAGGTGTTTCCCCACCGCTATAGCCGCCGGATAAGCTCAGTTTCCCGACTTAACGGGATAAAATTAAGATAACAATTGTTATGAAGGTCAGCGACAGCGATCAAGCTGAAGCCCGAAATCATATTAAGACGGTGAAATCTCTCTTACGGTGAAAAGAAAAATAAAACGATCAAGCCGCACGACTTATTAGTACTGCTCGGCTTAACGCATTACTGCGCTTAGACCTGCAGCCTATCAACCTCCTAGTCTCGAAGGAGTCTTTAGATTCTAAAAGAATGGGATATCTATTCTTAAGGTCGGCTTCCCACTTAGATGCTTTCAGCGGTTATC
>JANQEH010000133.1 GCA_028278455.1 bacterium | reverse complement strand
TTACCAGCTATAAATGGAACATCCCCATCCAGTCAGCTCGTCAACCGGGCTCTGTATTCAAGCCTTTTGTATATACCGCAGCGATTGATAACGGCTATCCGGTTACTCATCAGCTTCTTAACCAGGATGTTGTTATCCGCCAGCCTGACGGGACAAGATGGGCTCCTGATAATTATGATAAATCGAGGGGAGGCTGGACGACACTTAGAGAAGGGTTTCAGAGATCACTGAACCTGATCTCAGTACGCCTCGTCCAGGAGATAGTACCGCCGACAGAGGTAGTAAAAATAGCGAGGAAGATGGGTATAACCACCCATATCGATGCGGTCGATGCAATAGCTCTCGGTTCATCCGGTGTGAAACTTCTCGAAGTTGTTTCAGCATACAGTGCATTCCCGAATAACGGAATAAAGGTCGATCCCGTCTTTATTACGCGCATCGAGGATAAATATGGCAATATCATATATGAACATCCCCAGACAATCAGGCATGAGGTCCTCAGTGCAGAGACAGCTCATATTATGACTACTATGATGCAGTCTGTTGTTAAATACGGCACCGGAAAAGGTTCGCACCTTTATTACGGATTCAGACGCCCGGCAGGAGGAAAAACCGGAACAACTAACGAACACACCGATGCCTGGTTCGTCGGCTATACCCCGCAGATCGTTACAGGTGTCTGGTTTGGAATGGATAATCCTGCTGTTCCGCTCGGCCCAAGGCAATCAGGTGCAGTTGCCGCACTTCCGGCCTGGTCAAAATATATGAAAGCTGTTCATGACAGTCTCGCATTTCCTGTACAGGATTTTACCAGACCCAATGGTGTAGTTGAATTGAAGATATGCAATGAAACAAAGATGCTGGCAGGGAAATACTGTCCTGATGTTGTAATGGAAATCTTTAACGAGAAATATCAGCCGACTAAATCATGTGATAAACACAAACTCCCGTCTGACAGGTATAGGAGAAAAAGAGAAAGGTAGGAACTAACCATTTTTGCCGAATAACTCTACGGGTTTTTCCTGGAAGTCCATTTTATCTATTACGGCAACAACCACGCAATGGGCAGGCAGATTTGGTTTCCCTAACAGTAAGGCTGCTGCCCCACCCTCACGAAGAACCAGTACTATATCACCGATCCCTGCATCTACAATATCGAATGCTATCATATCTGCTCCCTTCGGCTTCCCTGTAAGATCAAGAGGTTGGACTATTAAAAGTTTTTCAGAATCGAATAATTCGTATTTGATCGTCGAAACAACATCTCCTGTAACTCTGCAAATCTGCATTTTCGGCCGTCTATTCTGTTTTTAATAGGTTTATATATTTATCAGCAAGTTTTTCCGATTCATCCCTTGTCGGAGCTTCAGTAATAATCCTGATAACCGGCTCAGTATTCGATGCTCTCAGGTGTATCCATCTGTCACTATATATCAGCTTAAGCCCGTCTGTTCTGTCTAATGTTCCTCTGCCGGCTGTTTTCTTTACCCTCTCAAAAACCGATCCAAGATCTGTTCCGGTGATATCTGCTTTCTTTTTTGTCATATAATATTTAGGATTTTCATCTACGAATCCACTGACCGATTTTCCCGATGATGATAATTGCATAAGCACAAGGGCGATACCTGTAAGAGCATCCCGCCCGTAATGAAGCGCAGGATAAATAACTCCTCCATTGCCTTCGCCGCCGATTACACACGAATTCTCAATCATCTTCTCTACTACATGGATCTCGCCGACCTTTGATCTGAATACATCCCTGTTATATTTTCGGGCAATGTAGTCGATCAGCATCGTTGTTGAAGCGTTTGTTGCAATAGCTCCATTTTTCATGCCCAGAATATAATCTGCTGCTAAAACAAGAGTATAATCCTCACCTATCGCCTTTCCGTTTTCGTCCACAATTGCCAGCCTGTCTGCATCGGGATCACATGCAAATCCGATATCGGCGTTGTTTTTACGAACACTTTTGCATAGTTCATCTAGATTTTCAGGCAGCGGTTCGGCTCCCCTGCCGAATGGTTTATCAGGATCGCAATTAACCTTGAGAACTTCACATCCTAATTCATGCAGTAATTCGGGCAGGACTATACTTCCCGCACCGTTAACACAGTCAACAACAGTCTTGAATCCGTGTTTCCTGATCTTATCTACTTTTACAGTCTCCAGTTCGAGAAGGGCTCTAATATGATCGGCATGTATATCCTCAATCGTCTCGACTTCCCCCAACCGGCTTATTTCTGCGTTTTCAAATGTATCCTTTTCAGCATCATTGCTGATCCTGTCAATATCATCTTTGCCGAGAAACCTTCCTTCTTTGTTAATGAATTTCAGGGCATTCCATTCTTCCGGATTATGACTTGCCGTTATGGCAATCCCGCCTGAAGCTCCTAATTTTTCAACTGCAAGCTGGACAGTCGGTGTAGGATTGATCCCAATATTAATTATCCTACACCCTGCTGCCATAAGACCGGCAAAAACTGCATGTTCCATCATCGGTCCTGATCTTCTCGTATCTCTGCCGACAACAACAGTACCGCCTTTACAGAATGTTCCAAATGCATCTGCATACCCAGATACAACACCCGGAGTTAGACTTTCACCTACAATCCCACGGATACCTGATACTGAAACCATCAACGGCGTCATAATAATTCTCAATCGTCTTTATTGAAAAGGTTCTGGAAGAATGAGACTATACTGGAATGCTCAACGAACTCGTATCCGCATTTCGGGCATTTGATCGCTTTACAGCTTGCGCTTACAGGACAACCTGAGTGGCAGTCTTCAAGCGATGGATCGAATTCGTTCTGGCATAACGGACATTGTACAATGGAAGGATCATCACTTCTCATCATCTTTAAACCTTGCGCTCTTCTTCACTTTCTTTGAGGGCACCCAGCCCGAGAAGCTGCCCTGCTGCACATTTATCCAGTTATTTTCTTCTTTTATCCAGACTAATTTATCGCCTTTGTTAAATGTTATCAGCTTATAACTCGAAGAATCAGGATCGCTATAAAGTCCAGTATTATTATACTCTACGATAAGTATGTTCTCCGGGGTAACTGTATCAACCGATCTGATCATCCTGCCAAGCCAGATGGCCGCAAATATAACGCCTGCCAGGATAAGAAGGATCTTAAATCTATTCTCGCTCATTATTGAGCCTCAATTTATTCTAATAAATGAATTCAATGAAAGTAATTGTTTTTTAATGTAAATACAAGGCGAAAGTAAGATTTTTATAAACGAGTGGCCTGAAACTGCTGATCATTGACATGCAGATAATAATGAATACGCAGACAATAATGCATCATCATCCCCGACATTCCCGGGAAAGATAACATAAGGAATTCCGGGAAAACGGCAATTCCCGGGAGTTCTGACAACAGGAACACCTTTCTGCAGTTGTCCAAGAACTCTGACACTGCAGATCTCGAGAGCTTTTGTCAGTATATCGGCCGATGTAATACCTCCTTTTGCTATAATATAACCTACCTCCTGGCTACAATTTCTCACTATATCAACAAGAACCTGCGAAAGCTGCTTCCCGAATTTCAGTCTTTCTTCTGCTTTTGCGAATCTCTTTTCCCGACGCGAAGTACAGATTACAGGTGTCATTCCTTTATTTATTGATCTATTAATAAAATCGACTGCTTCACTGACGATATCATCCGATCTTTCCTGTATATATCCCGTATCAATATTGAATGTCTCAGTGTCTTTCGCTGATGCAAGTTTCTTATACTGATCAGTTGTCTTCCGGACATATGATCCGATTAATATAATCCCCGGCCTGCTGCCTGTCGAGATTTCCTCGCTGCTAAGAAGTGGTTTTTCAGGAAGCATGTTTAGTGTTCTTACTACGGATGCTGCACTCTGAACAAGGAAGTTCTTACCCGATTTAATAGCTTTAAGAAATTCCTCTGAAAACACTCGAAGGTCTGTATAATTTTCCGCATTTACAACAACAAAACGGCATTCATATAGCCGAATGAGCCTTTCAAAAAGGCCTGTTCTGTCACCCGATCTCAATTCATCCAATGAGATAGATTCAACGTTCCGGGCAGGATAAGAACCACCTGTTTTTTCTTCGATATAGTCGCTTAGATCTGATGATGAGTATCCATATACTGAATCTGCCGCAAATTCTGTTTCAGCTGCCGGGATCATGCCGCAGTCTTTAATTACATAATGAGTATCTCCTATTGTAATCCTTCCTCCTTCAATGAATGCCGGAACAAGAAAAACCGCATCTGTTGAGACGTGTAAACAGGATTCTATCTTTTCCTTAATTATATCTATTTCGAGGGGAAAGTGACTTCTGAGTGTGGAATCCGACCTGCTGATAAACTGGAGCCTGTATCCGAATTTCCGGTTTACAGCCAGGATATTTGATACTATTTCGGAGATAGTTTCTGAAGCTTCACGTGCATTAAAAGCCCTTGTATTGGTAAGGATATAAAAGAAATCAACATCATCTTTGAACGCAGATTCGATTAAATCAGAGCTCCATGAGGTAAGCACAAGACACCCATAAACGGTTTGACAGCCGGTTGGATCGTCATCAAGGACAATGATCTTGAGTTTCTTTTCGATCATCTTTAAAAAATGGAATTTCTTCCATTTTATTCAAGTATATTCGCTTTCAGTGTGAAAACTGTTTCAATAGTCTATTGATCAATTCCTGTCGAACCACAATTCGTGTGTTTCAGGCTTCAGATACTTCATGAACCAGTCCATCTGTTTCTGCTGTGCCTGCGGGAATCTTATTCCGTGTCCCATCGCTGGATACATGAACCAGTCGAAGTCTTTTCCTGCCTGGAGAAGGGCATAGACAAGCTGATTCACCTGGGTAGGATGAACATTATCGTCCACCGCTCCATGCTGTATCAAGAGCCTTCCCCTAAGGTTCTCAACGTAGTTCATCGGATTTGCTTTTTCATATCCATCTTTATTATACATCGTGTGCCCCATATATCTTTCTGTATAGATCGTGTCGTAGTTTCTCCAGTCTACTCCCGGAGAATTAGCTACCCCTACATGAAAATATTGAGGTGCTTTCAGCAGGGTCATTATCGCCATATATCCACCATAGGAACCGCCGGTTATCCCGATCCTGCTGTTATCGAAATACTTCCTCGATGATAAATGCCTGACTGATGCTGCAAGGTCCTCAACATCGGTCTGTCCAAGTCGTTTATAGGATACCGACTCAAATTCTTTACCTCTTCTGAGCAGTCCCCTGTTGTCAATTCTTACAACGAGAAAACCAAGCTGTGCAAGAATCTGATGTCTATCCATGAAAATATACCTGTTGGTTATCTCTTTCGTCCCGGGCCCGCAGTACACCTGGTAGATAACCGGATATTTTTTATTTTCATCAAAGCCGGCAGGTTTGTAAATTATTCCATCGAGGTCAAATCTGTCATCTCCTGACCGGAAAAGAAAATGCTCAGGTTCTATCAGCCCCAGTCTTTTCAATTCATCTGAGACCAACGTACTTCCAAGCTCCCGGATTAATGTGCCGTTTCCTTTATAAAGCTTCAGAGTAGCAGGAGTCTCAAATGAAGAAAAATTATCTGCGAAATACTTTCCACCCGGAGAAACTCTAACATTATGTGTACCAGCTTCTTCAGTGAGCTTTTTCAGATCCTTACCGTCCAATCCTACACAGTACAGGTGTACTTCAGTTCCCCTTGTTTCATAGGCCGTGAAGAAAAGGATATCATTGTCCATATCAACAGCCTGAATACGCTGAACAGGCAGTTTTTCATCTGTCAGCTGCCTGATAAGGTTTCCTTCGAGATCATACAGGTACAACTCTCTCCAGCCACTTCTTTCAGATGATCTTATGAAATGCTTGTTGTCGGGAAGAAAATATACTTCGTTGCCTTCCTGAAGGAAACCGATTCCCTCAGTGATGAATTTCGGTTCCTCTTCACGGAAAAGCACCTGTGATTCACCGGTTTCAGGATCGGCTGAGATTATTTCTACAGTATTTTGAAGCCTGTTCATTCTCTTCAAAGTGAATCTTTTTCCGTCATAAGACCAGCGGCCGTTATAGAGATATACATTGGTCTCGAGCCCGGTATCCACAAGGACTTTTTCTCCGGACTCAATATCAACTATGAAGAATTTTACGATAGGATTATTCTCCCCAACCCTGGGAAAACTCTGCATCTCCAGGCGAAAATCGTATACTTCATCATGAAGAACCGGAAACTTCTTTACGGGGCTTTCATCAAATTGCATATATGCTATTTTCTTCGAATCCGGCGACCACCAAAAACAATAATACTGCGAAAATTCTTCAGCATATACCCAGTCCGGATAACCATTCCTTAGATCTTCGTGACCGTCAGTCGTCAGGGGGATCACTTCATCGTTCTCTATGTCCCTTAGCATCAGATTATAGTCGTCAATATAGGCAGTATACTTATAGTCAGGTGAAAACTGCTCCTCGTAAAGAGCCCCTCTTACCCCCCTGGTGGGTGTACTGACTTTGAATGTCGTCATAATATCCTCTTCCAGATCGTAAAAGAACACCCTCGTCCGGTTACTTTCATAAAACCTGATCTTTTTTCCGTTCTCGATAAAATTAAAGGTCCTGAACGGCAGACTATTTTCCGCTTTTTTCATTAGCTCATTGTATGCATCGATTATCTTCCGGTTATCGAAAAGGTCCTCCCTGTCTCCGGAGACCGGATCGATCTTCACAAAATTATTCCTTTCCCGTATATAATATGCCTCACCATCCGGTGTCCAGGTTACTGTTCTCGGCCCTGTATAGCTCAAAAGGTTCCTGCGTTCCCTGCGCAGTTTTTCATAAAGGTCGATACCTCGTTCCTGGCTGAAGACAGCTGTTATCGAAGTCAGGATAAATATTGATAGCAGTACTACCGAAATCAGTTTAGTCCTTTTCATTTTTCACCCTTAATATTGTTTTATAGATGTACAGTTTAAAGAATATTTGCAGGAACTGAATATAGTAATATAGTATACTTAATATAGAGATGAAATACCAATTTTATATGACCGCAAATTAAATATCCTATGGGCAGAGAATGATTTTAGAGCGATCTCAATATATTCTTTTATTTTTTACAGGCCTTACTTTCTTTTCGAAAGTATCTGCAAGATTATCTCCGGGGATACCGCTGCCGAAATATATGATCTGAGGTATATGCTCCAGAAAAATGTGCCTTAATTCAGTTTTCCCTGTCACCTTATTTTTGTCGAAGAACATAATCTTTGTACGTTCCGGCCAGAGTTTACTTACGGAGGTAACAATAGCGCAGAAATCTATTTCTTCTTCCAGTTCTGCCGGTTCATATTGACCGAATAGAATATAACCGGTTTTTACCAGTCCTTCACGGACATCGAACATAAGCGGAAGCCCTTCCCGGGGCAAAACAATCCGTTTCTTATTGTACAATGATAGATAAAGCTCATTAAGGTCAGTCGATCTTGTAACTCCCCACCTGGCAATATTCCCACCGGGGATCCCTGACTCTTCCAGGATCAACCTTAATATATTCTTTCTGCCGGGAATAATGTCAGGTACTGCAAATGTATTCTCAGTCAATTTATGTTCTGCAAGACTGTCAATATAAGACAGGTAAACAAGGTCGTGGAAAACTTCAGGTGGCTGTTCACCGAACTTCTCCATTCTGGTTGTAGACTTGATTCCTGCAGCCTTCAGAAAGGACTCATACAGTGACCTGTCCATGAACCGTGCGATCAGTTCTCCGGCGATCAACCCGAATATCAGGAAAACCGCTATTTTCGCGGGCAACGGAGTCTTTTTCTTTCTTATTGAAGTATTTTTCTTCGGCATGAGATTTACAACACTAAATGTCTACACAATAAAATACTTTTTTTAGCTAATGGTTGCAAGAAAAAAACAGGCTTATGCCTGTTTTTATTTGATCGGGTAATTCCGCATCCTGCGGGACGACCTCCATGTCGGGAATGC